>JAOUMF010000057.1 GCA_029881615.1 Alphaproteobacteria bacterium
TTAATGTCGGTGCTATGGTGAATCAAGGTATTGCGGTTGCGCGCCCGCGGGACACAATATATGATTATTTAATTGTCAGGTTTTCGTGGATGTGCCGTGAAATTGATTCGCGGGGCGTATCGGGAAAGCCCTCGTTTGTGGAGGATTGAGACGGATGACTCGTTTGTCGGCTGCTCTGGGCGCGCTGTGCGGTGCCCTTCTGCTGGCGGGGTGCGCGGGGCCAGTTGCCGAAGGCCCCTTCGGTACAGAGACCTATGGCCGTTACATGGTCGGCGATACCTTTACCTTCGATAACCCGGCGTTGACTTATACGGTGGTGTCGGTTGAGGGCGACAAGGTATTCTGGCGCACCGACAAGGGCGATGAGCAAATCACCGGGCACGACCCGTTGATGCCCATGCTGGAATGGAAGAACCCTGGCCTGGGCGGCGGTCGTCGCACCATCACCGATGTGAAAGGCGCTTTGTTTCCCCTGACGAATCCTGGCAACATGGTCTTTACGACCATGGTTGAAAACTGGACGATCAAGGACGGGCAGGCCGAACCGCCGCAAAAATGGCAATTCAATTGGTCCTGCAGCGTTGCCGGCAAGGAGACCGTAGAGGTCCCGGCCGGTAAATTCGATACTTACCGGGTCGTTTGCGGGCGTTACAAACCCACGGAGCTGGAGTTTTTCTACGCGCCGAAAATTGGCCATTATGTGGTGATGCGGATCGACGATCCGTCCAGCGGCGGTACGGTTACTCGTAATTTGCTGTCTTTCCGCCGGATGGCGCTTCTTGGCCCCGACGCCGTGCCTGTTTTGCCGCCGGAACCGGTGCTGGAACTTCCGCCACCGCCACCGCCGCCACCACCTCCGCCGCCGCCACCGCCGCCAACCAAAGAGTTGTTGCCGCCGAAACCCACTATTGGAACGGGTAATGGTCCGCGGGCGGTTCTGGGCGCCTTCGGCACTGAGGAAAACGCGGTGCGTGCCTGGGCGATCTACAGAAAGAAATACAGTGACGTGCTGGGCGGCCTCGACCCGCAGATCAAACCGGTTAAGTTCCAGTCGCAGGGAACCCTGTTCCGTCTGGCCACGGAGGAACTGGATAGCCAAGCCACGGCAAACAAGGTTTGCCGCAGCATCCGCGCCAGCGGCGGTGAGTGCATCGTAAGTAAAAAGTAACGATGCAAAACCGCGTGATCGTAATTATGTAGTGAAAACCCGGGTTGCCGGACCGCCAAGGGCGGTTCTGGCAGCCCGGGCTGGTATCTGGCCGGGCCTTGGCGGCAATGTGGGGCCGTTCACCCTGTTGGCGCGCCGGTTTCGCGGTATCTGCTGATTAATATGCCCAGCCGGTTGTGGTGGTTTGGTGATGGAAATTACTGGTATTATCCCGTGAAAATATTGCTCGTGGACCGGCCCGGCCCGGTCGAAACCATTGAAAGAACTTCCCACGCATCGCCGTCCCGCCCCATGGGCTGGGGGCGTCCATGACGCAAATACTGATCTATGCCGGTGTCGCCTGGATTGCGGTAATCGTGACCATGTATCTGGGCCAGCGGAGCATGATCTATTTCCCCGATCAGACCGAGCCGCATCCCCATGACCATGGCCTGCCGCGGATGGAAAGCATCCGGATCGCCGTCGATGATAGTGTGGAAATCCTGGCCTGGTGGCATGCCCCCGCGGGCGAGGCACAGCCGGTAGTCGTCTATTTTCATGGCAATGCCGGCCATATTGGCGAGCGTGACTATAAAATCAGGGAGATGGTTGAAATTGGCTACGGCGTCCTGCTGGCGACCTATCGCTACAATGCGGGCGCCGGTGGAAAAGGCAGCGAGCAGGCGCTTCTGGACGACGCGCGCCGCGCCATCGAGTTTGTGAAGAGCCATGGCATTGCCGAAAATCGCATAGTGCTTTACGGGGAATCGCTGGGTAGCGGTGTCGCCGTTGCCATGGCGGCGGAACATGATGTCGCCGGGCTGATCCTGGAAACCCCTTACAGCAGCATCGCCGAGGTTGCCCACAGTCGCTACTGGTTTGCCCTGGCCAAGTGGTTGATTCACGATCGCTACGATTCTCTGGCCCGGATCGGGAAGGTAAGGGCGCCGATCCTGTTGTTTCATGGCGACGCCGATACCACGATACCCATGCGTTTTGGCGAGCGACTATACGATGCGGCCCCGGAACCGAAAGAGGCTCATTATTATCCCGGTGGTCGTCACACCGACCTTTACGATCACGGCGCGGGCGAGGTGGTGATGAATTTCTTGGATCGTTGCGCCGCCCGCATGAGGGCGGGTTAACGATTTTCCCACCATCAGGACCGTATCGTATTATCGGCAAAAATTTACGGAAGGTTCGGGTAATGTACAAAACGCCGTGGCGGGGACGATTCTTGCGCGCCGGCAAACGGCTGCTATTCATAGGTGCCGTTACCTATGCGGTTCTGATCGTCGCGCTTTACCTGAACCAGCGCTCGATCATGTATCACCCGGACCAGACTGTCCCGGACCTCGCCGCCATGGGGCTGCAGGATATGAGCGTCCGGCATATCGAGACCGGGGACGGTTTCAAACTGCTGGCCTGGTGGAAACCGCCGGCCGACAAGACCCGCCCCACGATCGTTTTCTTCCATGGCAATGCCGGCAATATAGGCCATCGCCGTTATCAGGCTCGGCAATATATGGATGCCGGCCTGGGGCTGTTGCTTGTGAGCTGGCGTTATAATGCGGGCGCCGGGGGCGAACCCAGCGAGGCCGGTTTATTGGCCGACGGTCGGGCGGCGCTGGATTTCGTTGCCGCGCAGGGGATTTCCGAACAGGCGACCGTGTTGTACGGCGCGTCCCTGGGTAGCGGTGTGGCGGTGGCCATGGCCGTCGAGCGTAAGGTGGGTGGCCTGATGCTGCTTTACCCGTATAGCAGTATGACCGACGTGGCGGCGGACCGTTTCTGGTTTGCGCCGGTCGGTTTGCTGATCAAGGATGAATATGATTCCGTCGCGCGGATCGGCAAGGTCACTGCGCCGATCCTGCTAATCCATGGCGAGCGCGATAATGTTATTCCGGTCCGCTTCGCCCGCCGGCTGTTCGCGGCCGCGCCGGAACCCAAGGAGGGGCATTTTTTGCCCGAGGGAACCCACGCAAATCTGTATCGCCTCGGCGCGGGCCGCCTGGTGCTTGACTTCCTGAACCGCCGGGTCGCCTTATCCAGTGCTATCCCCGCCGGGGGGTAAGGCGGCGGCAAGGGTTTACTCGCGGTCAGCCTCGTCCAGGGCCTTGGTCAGGGCTTCGAAGGGCAGTTGCACACAGTGGTGCCGGCTCTTATGGGCTGTCACGGGCTGGAACATGGACAGGTCGCTCCAGCTGTCCTCCGGGATCGGCTGACCATTGCGAAGCAAGGCGGTGAGCGCGGTTCGCGCGGCGTCTATTTCCGCACGCGTGGCGCCCGGGGCGTTGGCGCCGACAACCGAGGCCGCGGCTTCGCACAGCACGCAACCGCGAACTTTGTGGGCGACCGCGGCCACCTGGCCATCCGACATCTTGACCTCCATGGTGACGCGGTCTCCGCAGACCGGATTGTTCACGGTGGCCACGGCATCTGGGTCGTCCAATTTTCCCGCGCCAACGGCGTCGCGGGCCTTGCCGAGTATGGCCTGCTGGTAAAGTTCGTCAGTCACTTGTGTTTAATCCTTAATCTCGGCCAGGGCTTCGGGCGTGTCGATATCCAGCAGCACGCCCCGGTCTTCCATTTCTATTTCGCAAACCAGTTCCGGCGCCTCGCCGATCAGGTGACGCGCGCCGACATCGCCCGCGACAGATTCCATTTCCTCGAAAAACCGCCGCGCGAATAATACCGGGTTGCCACGCTTGCCGTTGTAGGTGGGTACGCAGATCGCGCGGCCTTCCGACGGGTTGAAGGCTGAGATCAGCCGGTCGATTTGCGCCGAGGTAACGCGCGGCATGTCGCCCAGGCATATGATCGCGCCGTCCACGCCGCGTGGCAAGGCGCGCAAGCCAAGCTTCAGTGAACCGCTGATTCCCTCGGCGTAGTCGGGGTTGTCGACGAACATGATATCGCGGCCGGCCAGCGTCGCGCGAACATCGTCGGCCTGGTGGCCGACCACGGCAATCACCGGATGTGCCTGTGAGGATTTAACCGTATCGGCGACGTGAACCACCATCGGCTTGCCGTTGATGCTGGCCAACAGCTTGTTTGTCGGCCCCATGCGGCGCGACTGCCCGGCGGCCAGAATAATCGCGGCGATGCGCGGTTTGGCCGGGGTCCGCACGGGCGCGGGCGCGCAGGCCTCGGCGCGGGGCAGGGGGCGGCTGGCGATCTCGGTCAGCAGGCCGCCGGCGCCCATCTCCATGATGTCCTGGCTGCAGACGGCCAGGCCCGCGGCCAGTCTTTGCAGGATCCAGTCGAAACCGTTCAGCTTGGGTGAACGCGCACAGCCGGGCAGGCCCAGAACCGGAGTTTCGCCAATATGCGCCATCAGCATCAGGTTGCCGGGATCGACCGGCATGCCGAAATGGTCGATGTCTCCGCCTGCCGTCTCGATCGCCGTGGGGATTATATCGCGCCGGTCGGTGATGGCCGAGGCGCCGGAAACCAGGATCATGTCGCAGCCCTGGTTCAGCCAATGGCCAATCGCGCCGGCCACCGAGTCTACCGCGTGGTCGCAGCGGCGTTCCCCGGCAAGCATGCCCGATACTGCCTCGATGCGCTGACGCAGAACCTTGACGGTCTTGTCCAGTACCTTGTCGCGCGTGCCGGGCAGCAGGGTTTGCACCAGCCCCACCTTGCCCGCGGCAAACGGCGCCACCCGGATGGGAGAGTTGATCTGGCCGATGCATTTTTCAATTGTTTTCTCGGGAACCGAGAAGGGGATGATCTTGACCGTGGCAACCATTTGGCGGGGTTCGACCAGTGTGTGAGGTTGCAGAGTGGCCACGGTTATGGCTTCGTCCATGCCGTTCAGCCTGTTCAGCATGGCGCGGTCGAAGACCGCCAGGCCCCGAGTCTCGGCATATAGATTTACACGGCCGGTAAAGGCCGGTGATGGGGACAGGTTCTCGCCGACGAGCTTTTGGGCAATACGGGCCGCCGCTTCGTCCTCGCCGATGTCTCCCCGTTCCAGCCGGGCCGCGATGACGCTGGCAATGCCGGCCGACCGCAGGACCGCCAGATCGCTCTGCGAGAGTATGCGGCCCTTCTTGAAGTTGGCGCCCTCGACAGCAATCCCATGGGCCAGGATCGCGCCCGCGGCTTCGGCAACAGGTGTTTCACCGAATTTCATGGTTCTGCCCTGGCCGGTTTGCGGCGTAGCGCGGCGGTCATCTGGGCCAGGATGGAAACCGCGATCTCGGCTGGCGAGACCGCGCCGATATCCATCCCGACCGGGGCGTTGATCCGCTCGATCGCCTGCTGGCTTATGCCCGCCGCGGTCAGGCGTTCTACACGGCTGGCGTGGGTCTTCCTGCTGCCCAGCGCACCGATGTAAAAAGGCTCGCGGGCCAGTGCCACCTTTAGCGCCGGGTCGTCCAGCTTGGGGTCGTGGGTCAGCGTGACGATTGCGGTGCGCTTGTCGATATCCAGCGCTTCCAGCGCTTCATCGGGCCATTCCGTGCTCAGCGTGACCTTTGGAAAGCGCGCTTCCGTGGCGAAGGCACCGCGTGGATCCACAACGATAACCTCGTAACCCGCCATGGCCGCCATGGCCGAGAAAACCTGTGCGATATGGACAGCGCCGATAATGATCAACCGACGCGGCGGATTGAAGATTTGAATGAAATAGCGTTGCCCGTTCAGATCCGCGGTCATGCTCTTGTCGGCCGTCAGCGCATCCTCGACGAAGCGGGCCAGGGCAGGGCCCATCGCGATGTCGCCGGACGCCACGCCGTCAACCACTACAGTCTGCGCGCCGCTTTCCAGGTCGGTGATCAGGGCCGTGGCGGCCTTGTCCGCGCGCGCCTTCATCAGGGCTTTCAAGGTGGCGGCCTTCATTCCACGCGCTCCACGAAGACATGCACGATACCGCCGCAGGCCAGTCCCACATCCCAGGCCTGTTCGTTGCTGACGTTGAATTCAAGCAGGCGGGGCTTGCCGTCTTCCATGGCCTCCATGGCCTCGCGGATTACCGCGCCTTCTATGCATCCGCCCGAGACAGAACCCACCATGGCGCCGCCATCCTCGACAGCCAACTGGCTGCCCACGGGGCGGGGGGACGATCCCCAGGTTCGCACCACGGTGGCCAGGGCAACCTTACGGCCGCCCTCGCGCCAGGTCGCGGCCTGTTCGAGAATATCGTCATGGTCGTCGGAGCGTGATTCGCTCATGCCGCTATCTCCCGCCATTTTGCCATGCTCTCCTTGCGCCGTCCGCCTGGCTGGCCCAGAACTTCGGTCAGGGTTTTCAGGCTGTCCAGATTATGCACCGGGCGGAACTCGTCCACATGGGGCATGATCGCGCGCACACCCAATGATCTGGGTTCGAATGCGTCGTAACGCAACAGCGGATTAAGCCAGATCAAGCGGCGGCAGGACATGTGCAGGCGCTGCATCTCGGCACCCAGCCCGGCGCCCGCGTCCCGGTCCAGCCCATCGGAAATCAGCAGCAGCACCGCGCCCTGGCCCAGCACCCGGCGCGACCAGTCGCGATTGAAGTCATGCAGGCATTGGCCGATACGGGTACCGCCGGCCCAGTCCTGGACCGCGCCGGATACCCGGTCGAGCGCCAGATCGACGTCGCGGTGGCGCAGATGGCGCGTGATGTTGGTCAGGCGCGTTCCGAACAGGAAAGTATGGACGCGGTCGCGGTCGTTGGTGATCGCATGCATGAACTGCAGGAACATGCGCGAATAGACCTCCATGGAACCGGAAATGTCGCAGAGGATGACCAGCGGCGGATGGCGGCGTTGCTGCTTGCGCTTGCGCAGGGGGATGATATCGCCGCCGCCGCGCATGGCGGCGCGCAGGCTGGCCCGCATGTCGGCGCGCGCGCCGGCCGGGTCGGGCCGCCAGCGGCGGGTCGGCACATCCATGATGGGCAGACGCATGCGGGCGATGGCCTTGCGCGCCTCGCGCATCTCGGCGGTCGACATTTTCTCGAAGTCGCGGGAAGTCAGTACTTCGCCCCGACTCCAGGTAAGGCTGGCGTCGAATTCGGTTTCGCCTTCGCTCTCGCTCTCGCCATTGTTTTGAGAGGCGTCTGCCGGGTCCATCATCGCCTCGGCCACGCGGCGTGAAATTTCTTCATGGCCGGCCGGCTGTTCGTCCATAGGCGCCGGGATGGTCAGGCCCGCCATGCGTTCCAGCAGCCTGGGATTGCGCCAGAAAATGTGGAATGCCTGGTCGAACAGTTCGCGTTGATCCTGGCGGTTCACGAACACCGCATGCAGCGTCCAGTAGAAATCCTCCCGGTTCTCCATGCCGACGGCTTCGACGGCGCCGATCGCCTCGAGCATCCGGCCAGGGCCGACCGGCAGGCCCGCCTTGCGCAGCACCCGCGCGAACCGCATCAGGTTCCCTGCGATACGACCGGATTCGCTGCCGGCGGTCATCACTCGGTCCCGGCCAGTTCGGCCTTGACCTCGGTCAGGATACGATTGGCCTCGCTGCCCTGGATACGGGCGATATCGTCCTGGTATTTCAGCAATACACCCAGCGTATCGTCGACGGCGCCGGGCGCCAGATCGGTCTGGTCCAGTTGCACCAGGGCTTCGGCCCAGTCGATGGTTTCCGCCACGCCGGGCAGCTTGAACAGATCCATCGAGCGTAAAGCCTGAATAAAGCCGACGATTTCCGCCGAAAGGCGCTCGCCGGTTCCGGGCGCGCGGACGCGCAGGATTTCCAGTTCGCGTTCCGCGTTTGGATAATCCACCCAGTAATAGAAACAGCGCCGTTTCAGCGCATCATGGATTTCGCGCGTGCGGTTCGAGGTGATGACCACGATGGGGCGCTGCGTCGCCTTGATGGCGCCGATTTCGGGCACGGTGACCTGGAAATCCGACAACAGCTCCAGCAGATAGGCCTCGAAGGGTTCGTCGGTGCGGTCCAACTCGTCGATCAGCAGCACCGGCGGGCCGTTCAGATCGGGTTCCAGCGACTGCAGCAAGGGCCGCTTGATCAGAAACCGCTCGGAAAAAATATCCTCGGTCAGGGTGCCACGGTCCCGGTCGCCTGCCGCCTCGGCCAGGCGAATTTCGATCATCTGGCGGGGATAGTCCCATTCGTAGACGGCCGATGAGATGTCCAGCCCCTCGTAGCATTGCAGCCGCAGCAGCTTGCGGCCCAGCGCGGACGATAGAACCTTGGCGATCTCGGTCTTGCCGACGCCGGCTTCGCCCTCGAGAAACAGGGGGCGGCCGAGGCTGAGCGACAGATAAAGGGCGGTCGCCAGGCTGCGGTCGGCGACATAGTTTCCCTGGCGCAGCAGCGCGAGGGTTTCATCGACCGATTGGGGCAGGGACGCTGTCATGGGAAACCGGCGCGATCAGCCGCCGTTGCGGGCCTGGCGGATATATTTG
>JAOUMF010000058.1 GCA_029881615.1 Alphaproteobacteria bacterium
CAGCCCGGAGCTGGCGGCCGCCATGGAAACCTGGAAGGAAATCAAGTTCGAGTTCGACGTCGTCGACAAGCTGGCGGCGAGTTGAACCGGATCGCGAGAGGAAATTTGAAAGATGAGCAAAGTCGCAAATATTCAGGACTACCGTTCCAGCCAGGATGACCCGGGCAGCCGCAAATACGGCACCTTTTCATATCTGCCGGAAATGGATCCCCTGCGCATGCGCAGGCAGATCGAGCATATGATCGCCAAAGGCTGGAATCCGGCAATCGAACATGTGGAGCCAGCCCACTCAGCGGATAACTACTGGTACATGTGGAAACTGCCGATGTTCGGCGAGAAGGATATCGATCGCATCCTTGCCGAGGTGAAGGAATGCGGCAAGGCCTGGCCAAAACATCTGGTGCGCTTGATCGGATACGACAATTACGCCCAGTCACAAGGCGCATCAATGGTCGTGCACCGCCCAGGTGGCTGACAAGCAGCCCTAAATCATTGTAAAAAACTTTTTAAGGCGACCTTCACAGAGGTCGCCTTTTTCTATACGATTCTCAGTGGCTAAAACCTCAACCTTTCCGCCGTTTTTATAAACTCCGTAAAATTTTGTGTGAAAAAAAATCACAGGATTGACCTTCGTCAAGTAATCATGCGCCACACAAGCGTATGAGTTTCTTCTATCATTCGATCTATCCGACTTAGGGGAATAACAGGCGTGAGTGGAAGCGTAAGTCGCAGGGCACTTTTCGGAGGTGCATGGCAGGGTAGGTCCGCGCCAGTCAGGCCGCCCTGGACGCCGCCTGAATCAGAATTTACAGACCTGTGCACCAGTTGCGGCGACTGTATCCCCGCCTGTCCTCCCAAAATCCTTATCAAGGGACGCGCCGGTTACCCTATCGTGGATTTTTCACGCGGTGCCTGCGACTTCTGCGGCGCCTGCGCCGAAGCCTGCCCCGAATCCCTGTTCGCGGTCCGGGAAAGCACACCTTGGAACATCAAGGCGCGGGTCAACGCGGACTGCCTTTCAATCGCAGGCGTAACCTGCCGCGTTTGCGCCGAATGGTGCGATGCGCGGGCCGTTCGCTTCCGTCTGGAGGTCGGCGGCCGCGCGCGTCCGGAAATCAACGACGGCGCCTGCACGGGCTGCGGCGAATGCGTCGCGGTCTGCCCCGTCAAAGCCATCACGATGGAGGAATGCGAATGAATATCTGTGGCGTACTGGTCCACGCCCTTCCCAAAAGGGGAGAAGACGTCGCGGCGGCAATCGCCGGCCTGGACGGGGCAGAGTTACACCAGACAATTCCCGACGGCCGCATGATCGTCACGGTCGAGGACACCGAGGAAAATTCCGCAGGCGATACCGTGCTCGCCCTGCACAGAATTCCGGGCGTGCTATCAGCCGCCTTGGTCTATCACAATTTCGAGACGGACGAGGTAATCGAACCCAACTCCAGTAACTCCGGAGAGTAGCAGAAATGACACATTCACGGCGCGATTTCATCAAGACTTCCGCAATAGCGGCCACAGCAGCAGCCGCTGGCGTAACCCTGCCACAGGGCGAAGCCGCCGCCGCTGTCGGCAGCGATATAAGATGGGACAAGGCACCCTGCCGTTTCTGCGGCACCGGCTGCAGTGTGCTGGTTGGCACCAAGAGCGGCCGCATGGTGGCAACGCAAGGCGATCCCGATGCACCGGTCAACCGCGGACTGAACTGTATCAAGGGCTACTTCCTGTCCAAGATCGTCTACGGCAACGACCGGCTGACCCAGCCGCTTCTGCGCAAGACCAATGGCAGATACGACAAGAATGGCGAATTCGAACCGGTGAGTTGGGACGAAGCCTTCGACATCATGGCCGTGAAATACAAGGAAGCACTGAAGAAGAAAGGCCCGACCTCGGTCGGCATGTTCGGGTCCGGTCAGTGGACGGTGTGGGAAGGCTACGCCGCCGCCAAGCTGATGAAGGCCGGGTTCCGGTCCAACAATATCGACCCCAACGCGCGCCATTGCATGGCGTCGGCGGTGGCCGCCTTTATCCGGACTTTCGGCATCGACGAGCCGATGGGTTGTTATGACGATCTGGAACATGCGGACGCCTTCGTGCTCTGGGGCTCCAACATGGCCGAGATGCATCCGATCCTGTGGTCGCGCCTTACCGACCGGCGGCTGACCTCGGAAAACTGCAAGGTTGCTGTGTTGTCAACTTTCGAGAACCGGAATTTCGACCTCGCCGACCTCGGCATCGTGTTCAAGCCGGGCACGGATTTGGCAATGCTCAACTACATCGCCAACTACATTATCCAGAACGGCAAGGTTAACGAGGCCTTCGTAAAGGATCACATCAACTTCCGCATCGGCAATCAGGATATCGGCTATGGCCTGCGTCCGAACGATCCGCGCGAGCAGGCAGCCAAGAATTCCGACAATGGCGGCGGCTCGAAGGAATACAGCTTCGAGGAATACAAAACCTTTGTCGCCGATTACACGCTTGAGAAGGTGAGCGCGCTGTCAGGCGTTGCGCCCGACAAGCTGGAGGCATTGGCGGAATTGTACGCCGACCCGAACCGCAAGGTCATGTCGCTCTGGACCATGGGCTTCAACCAGCATGCCCGCGGCACCTGGGTGAACCAGCTTTGCTACAATATCCATCTGCTGACCGGCAAGATTTCCGAGCCGGGCAACGGCCCATTCTCGCTGACCGGCCAACCTTCGGCCTGTGGCACGGCGCGCGAAGTAGGAACCTTCGCCCACCGCCTGCCGGCCGACATGGTTGTGGCAAACGAAAAGCACCGCAAAATCGCCGAAGAGAAATGGCAACTGCCCGAAGGCACCATCCCCCCCAAACCAGGCTTCCACGCAGTCCTGCAAAACCGCAAACTTAAGGACGGCGACCTCAACGTCTACTGGGTGATGTGCAACAACAACATGCAAGCCGCGCCCAACATGAACGAAGAGGGCTGGCCCGGTTACCGTAACCCGGAAAACTTCATTATCGTTTCCGACCCCTACCCGACGGTGACCACCCTGGCCGCGGACCTGATCCTGCCTACCGCCATGTGGGTGGAGAAGGAAGGTGCCTACGGTAATGCCGAACGCCGGACCCAGTTCTGGCGGCAGCAAATCAAGGCGCCCGGCGAGGCCAAATCGGATCTCTGGCAACTCGTGGAATTCTCGAAACGTTTCACGGTAGAGGAAGTATGGCCGGCGGACCTGATCGCCAAGAAACCGGAATACAAGGGCAAGACGCTTTACGATATCCTGTTCGCCAACGGCAAGGTCGACAAATTCCCCCTGACCGAGACACAGGACGGTTTCGACAACGATGAGTCGGTTCATTTCGGCTATTACCTCCAGAAGGGCCTGTTCGAGGAATACGCCGATTTCGGCCGCGGCAAGGCGCATGATCTGGCGCCGTTCGACATGTATCACAAGTCGCGTGGACTGCGCTGGCCGGTAATCGACGGCAAGGAAACGCTGTGGCGCTTCCGCGAGGGGTACGACCCCTATGTCAAGCCAGGCAACCGCGTCGAGTTCTACGGCAAACCGGACGGCAAGGCGGCGATCTTCGCACTGCCCTACGAGCCGCCGGCGGAAGAACCGGACCAGGAGTTCGATTTCTGGTTGGTTACCGGCCGCGTGCTGGAGCACTGGCATTCCGGCTCGATGACCCGGCGGGTTCCCGAACTGCACCGCGCCTTCCCGAATGCGGTATTGTTCATGAGCCCCGACGACGCCGCCAAACGCGGCTTCAAGCGAGGACAAACCGTGCGCCTCAGCACACGGCGTGGGTCTTTGCTGACAACTGTCGAAACCAAGGGCCGGAACGTTATGCCCGAGGGCGTCGTATTCATTCCCTGGTTCGACGAGGGGCAGTTGGTCAACAAACTGACGCTCGATGCGACCTGTCCAATCTCAAAGGAGACCGACTACAAGAAATGCGCCTGCAAGGTGGAAGCGGCCTGAGGCCAGTAAGCCATGGCGTCGAATTATCCTGACAAGGCGAATCCCGGCGGGCCGGGCAGGCGGCGGTTTCTTACCGGCGTCGCCCGTGCCGCTTGCGGAGTCGGGATCGCGGGGTTACTGCTGGGCCTGGCGGCCCGGCAGGGCCGCGCCTTGCCGGCGTGGGCGATTCGCCCGCCCGGCGCCATTGACGAAACGGCGTTCGCCGGCGCTTGCGTACGCTGTGGCCTTTGCGTCCGGGACTGCCCCTACAAGACATTGCGGCTCTCCGAACTCGGCGAGCCGGTAACCACGGGCACCCCTTATTTCACCGCCCGCGACGTGCCCTGCGAGATGTGCGAGGACATTCCCTGCGTCGCCGCCTGTCCAACCGGGGCGCTGGACAAGAATCTTACGAAAATAGAAGACGCCCGAATGGGCATCGCCGTGCTGACCGGGCAGGAAGACTGCCTCAACTTTCTTGGCCTGCGCTGCGACGTTTGCTATCGCGTCTGCCCAGTGATCGACAAGGCGATCAAACTGGAGAGACAACACAATACAAGGACCGGCGCGCACACGATGTTCATTCCCGTGGTGGACAGCGAACACTGCACCGGCTGCGGCAAATGCGAACGGAGCTGCGTGCTGGAAAAAGCCGCCATCCGCGTATTGCCGATCGAACTCGCAAAAGGCGAACTTGGCGCCCATTACCGGCTGGGCTGGGAAGAAAAGGAAGAATATGGCGGGCCGCTTCTGCCCGATATCATTGATCTGCCCGACCGGATGCCGGGAGTTCCGCAATGAATGCCCCGGCCCAATATGACGCCCCGCGGCGCGGCTTTCTGGCGCGCAATAAATGGCTGATTCTACGTCGCGCCTCTCAGTTTGGTTTCCTCGCGCTGTTTCTGGCCGGCCCCGTCATCGGCGTCTGGATCGTCAAGGGCACGCTCGCCTCCAGCCTGACCCTTGGGGTATTGCCACTGACAGATCCCTATATGCTGCTGCAAAGCCTGTTTGCCGGAAACATTCCCGCCGCCACGGCACTGATTGGCGCGGCGATCGTACTGGCCGCCTACGCGGTGATCGGCGGGCGGGTATATTGTTCCTGGGTTTGCCCCATCAATATCGTAACCGACGCATCGCACTGGCTTTCAACGCGGCTGGATATCCCGAAAGGCTGGCAGCCGAAAAGGTCGCTGCGCTACTGGGTTCTGGGCATGACTCTGGCGACCTCGGCGGCGACCGGGGTTATCGTCTGGGAACTGGTCAATCCGATTACCCTGCTGCACCGGGGCCTGCTTTACGGCGTGGGATTCGCCTGGGCGGCGGTGTTGGCCGTATTTCTATTCGACCTGTTTGTAAGCCGCCGGGGCTGGTGTGGACATATCTGCCCAGTCGGCGCGTTCTATGGCCTGATCGGCCATTTCGCCCTGTTGCGGATGAACGCCCCTGCCCGCGCGGATTGCGACGATTGCATGGATTGTTATGCCGTTTGTCCGGAGCCCCACGTCATCACACCGGCCCTGAAGGGGGCCAAAGGGGGAGCCGGTTCCGTCATCCTGTCTTCGGACTGCAGCAACTGCGGTCGCTGCATAGACGTCTGCGACAGAATAGTTTTCAAATTTTCCACGCGGTTTGCACAAACGGCCGACGAAGCCTCGCTGCCGCAACGGAAAGCCGCATGAGACCCCAATGAAGGGAGAGTCACCGTGTATAAGATCTTCGTGAGATATTCCAAACTTGCCACCCTCGCGGCACTGGCCGTTTTGTCGCTGACAGCAATTATCCTGCTGTCCGCCCAGATTTCGGAAAAAGCAATGGCGCAGCAAACCGGCGGATTACAATCCCTGCGCGGCGAAACTGAAATACCCGATCAAAATACCGCGCCTACCCTGCCCCGCCAGGACACCCAGGCCGGCAGCTTCGAACGGGCCTACCGCCAGCAGCCACCGCTGATCCCGCACAAGATCGACGGCTATCAGATCGACCGGTCGGCAAATCAGTGCATGCAGTGCCACGACTGGCCATATAACGTCGACCAGCAAGCACCAAAAATCAGTGAAACCCATTATATCAGCCGGGACGGCGTTGCCCTGGACGAGGTTTCCCCGCGCCGCTGGTTCTGCACCCAGTGCCATACGCCCCAATCCAATGCCAAGGAACTGGTGCGCAACAACTTCAAGTCCGCCTCGGATTTGGATTAACAGGGAAGGGCATCATCGATGAACGGTAAGGATCAGAAGGGCGCCGCCACAGGCGATACCGGCAAGAACGGCAAGGAGGGAAAACGGTTCACCTGGAAAGACCGCATACCCCAGTTCTGGCGCTTCATATCGCGGCCCCACGCCACCGCAACGTTGGGCACGCTGGTCATAGCCGGTTTCGTCGCCGGTATCCTGTTCTGGGGCGGCTTCAACTGGTCAATGGAAATGACCAATAGCCAGACCTTCTGCATCGGCTGTCACGAGATGGAACAGAATGTGTTCCGCGAATATCGAGAAACCATCCATTTCTCGAACCGCACCGGCGTGCGCGCCACCTGCCCGGACTGCCATGTCCCGAAGACCTGGATCCACAAGATGGCCCGAAAAATCCGGGCCAGTGGCGAGTTGTTCCATCATTTCATGGGAACCATCAGCACGCGCGACAAATTCGAAGCCAAACGCGTGAAGCTGGCGACCAGTGTATGGCGTGAAATGAAAGAGACGGATTCACGGGAATGCCGGAACTGTCATAATTTCGATTACATGGACTATACGCTGCAGGAAACCCGCGCCTCGCGGCGCCATCAGGAAGCTATCGACGGCGGGAAAACCTGCATCGACTGTCACAAGGGCATTGCCCATACCCTGCCTGATGCGGCCTATGAAGCCTGGCACAAGCTGGAAGCCGAAATGGAAGCAGACGCAGGGGGTTGATTTCCAAAAACAAAAGCGGCGGTGGAGTTTGAACCCACCGCCGCTTCGCCTTACCCTTTCACACAAACAATCTGCTTGAGCGTATGGACGACCTCCACGAGGTCGGCCTGCGCCGCCATCACCGCGTCGATGTCCTTATAGGCCATCGGCGTTTCGTCGATGACGTCGGAATCCTTGCGGCATTCCACGCCCTTGGTGGCCGCTTCGTGGTCCGCCAGCGTAAAGCGCCGCTTGGCCTCGGTCCGCGACATGGATCGGCCGGCCCCGTGCGAGCAGGAACAAAAGGATTCCTTGTTCCCCTTGCCCCGCACGATGAAAGATTTTGCCCCCATCGAACCCGGGATGATCCCCAGCTCGCCCTCGCCGGCGCTTACCGCGCCCTTGCGGGTGAGCCAGACATCCTCGCCGAAATGTTTCTCCTTCGACACGTAGTTGTGGTGGCAGTTCACCGCCACGTCGCCGAGGGCGAAATCCCGGAACCGCTTTTCCATCACGGCCAGCACACGGTCCATCATGATCTGGCGGTTAGTGCGCGCGTAATCCTGCGCCCAGCCGACCGCCTTCACATAGTCGTAAAAATGCTCCGATCCCTCGGCCAGATAGGAAAGATCCTTATCCGGCAGATGGATGAACCAGCGCTCCATCTCGCGCTTGGCGCGCTCGATGAAGTAGGAACCGATCCGGTTGCCGATCCCGCGCGACCCCGAATGCAGCATCACCCACACGCGGTCCGCCTCATCGAGACAAATCTCGATGAAGTGGTTGCCAGTACCCAGCGTCCCCAGATGGGCAACATTATTCGCTTGGCCAATCTTGGGATGCCGCTCGACAATCGCCGCATGTCCGTCAATCAACGGCTTGTTGCGGTGAAGCGCGGTGGTCCACGCCTTTTCCACATCCTTGGGCACGCTGCCCCACGCCCCGCGATCGCCCTTGCGCCCGTCGTTGGTGCGGCCATGGGGCACTGCAGCCTCGATCGCCGAACGCAGGCCCGACAAGTCTTCGGGCAACTGGTGCGAGATCAGCGAGGTCTGCACCGCCATCATGCCACAGCCGATGTCGACGCCGACCGCCGCCGGCACGATTGCGCCCTTGCAGGGGATCACCGATCCCACGGTGGCGCCCTTGCCGAAATGAACGTCCGGCATGACCGCCACATGGCGATGCACGAAGGGCAGCGAGGCAACATTCTTCAACTGCTGCAGCGCCGCGTCCTCGACCGGCACGCCCGTAGTCCAGGCCTTGATGCCCGCGCCCTTGGTTTCGATGTAGTTGTATCCTGCCATTGTTCTTGCTCCTTCTTCCAAACCTGCCGCTAAAAATAAAAAACCTCCCGAACGGAATTCGGGAGGGCCTGGAAACGCGCCGCTACAGCGGCTATGCGTTCGACGATCACATCGTCACGGGTCTCCCGAAAATGCGCGCATACAGCCTCTCCCAGCCGTCCATGGACGCCAGTGGGGTGCTGCGTTGAGCTATATTTCTTGAGCGCAAAATCATCGTACCGTTCCAAAAACCTGTATTGTTCCCACCGCCAGCAAGCCCCCGGCGACAGGGTGGGGCTTGTACATTGGTTCAACCGATGCGGTCAAGCCCCTTACTCCGCCGCCGCCGGCGTCATCGCAACCTCGACG
>JAOUMF010000658.1 GCA_029881615.1 Alphaproteobacteria bacterium
CGTCGGTGGTTTCTTGCGCGTCGCCGGAATGGATGATCCCGGCATTGTTGACCAGCACATCCAACCGGCCGAACCGGTCAAGCGCGGTATTCACCAGGAAGTCACCAGCGTCTTTGTCGGAGATATCGGCGGCGATGAATTCCGCCCGGCCGCCGTCGGATGCGATATCCGCCGTTACCTCTGCCCCGCGCCCCGCATCGCGCCCGCTGAACAGCACGGAAGCACCCGCATCGCCGAAGGCTCGCGCCACCGCCGCCCCGATGCCCGATGTGCCGCCCGTTACCAGTACCGCCGCACCGCTGAAATCCATCGCCCTGCCTCCTGTATTTTTTGTTTCCCGCCGTAAAATCATATCATCCGGTAATTCTTGCGTCTGGCCAAGTGAATCCGGTATGGCTGGCCCTATGGACACCGGGCCGGACGGTGATATGTTCCGCGCAGGTTACAAATTGCCGGTAGAATCCTCGAAATAGCGGCTTGTCCGGCGAGGGAGGGTGCGCGCCCATCCGCGCGTTTTGATATTTGGAGTTTCAGTCATGCGTTATCCGACCAACGATCTCGAACATTTCTGGATGCCCTTTACGGCGAACAAGGCCTTCAAGGCGAATCCGCGCCTTATGGTGGCCAGCAAGGGTGTTGAATGCACGACCCATGACGGCCGCACGATCCTCGACATGTCGTCGGGCCTGTTCTGTGCGCCGGCCGGGCACAGCCGCCCGGAAATTGCCGATGCGGTTTCCGAAATGCTGCGCGAATGCGCCTATGTGGCGCCGTTCCAGCATGGCCAGCCCGCTGCGTTTGAATTGGCGCGGCGCCTCAAGGCGCTTATGCCCGGTGACCTGAACTATACCTTCTTCACCAATTCGGGTTCCGAATCGGTGGATACCGCGCTGAAGATCGCGCTGCAGTATCACCGCGCCAAGGGCCAGGGCCAGCGTATCCGCTTCGTCGGCCGCGAGCGCGCCTATCACGGCGTCAATTTCGGCGGCATGTCGGTTCAGGGCATGGTCAAGAACAAGGAAGCCTTTGGGCCGGGCCTGGTCGGTGTGCTGCATATGCGCCATACCTGGAGCAAGGACGAATTGTTCGTGCGCGGCCAGCCGGAGAAGAACGGCGTGGAACTGGCCAACGATCTGCAGCGTTTCTGCGATCTGCATGGCGCGGACACCATCGGTGCCTGCATCGTCGAGCCCGTGGCCGGATCGACCGGTATTCTGTGTCCGCCCAAGGGATATCTGCAGCGTCTGCGCGAAATTTGCGACGCCAACGGCATTCTGCTGATTTTCGATGAGGTTATCACCGGCTTCGGACGTGTCGGCGGCAATTTCGCCGGCGACGTGTTCGGCGTTACGCCCGACATCATGACCATGGCCAAGGCACTGACCAACGCCGCCATCCCGATGGGCGCGGTCGCGGTCACCGATCATGTCTACAACACCATCATGGATGCCTCGCCAGGCGTGGAGATGTTCCATGGCTATACTTATTCGGCACATCCGGCGGCCTGCGCGGCCGCCATCGCGGCGCTGGATATTTATGAAAATGAGGGCCTGTTCGCCAAGGCGGCGGCGTTGTCGGACTATTTCCTCGATGCGGTCTTCTCGCTCAAGGATTTGCCGGCGATCACCGACATCCGCGGCATAGGGCTGCTGGCCGGCGTGGACCTTGCAACCAAGGACGGTACGCCTGGCGCGCGCGGCGGCCAGGCGGTGCAGGATCTCTGGGAAGAGGGCGTGATGGTCAAGATGACCGGCGACACCGCCTGCATCGCGCCGCCCTTCGTGTCCGAGAAGAGCGATATCGATCGGATGCTCGATGGGCTGCGCAAGGTCTTCGGGAAATACTGAAGCCGGTATGAACGTTAAAGGCGGCCAGCCCAAAATAGGGCTGGCCGCTTGCGTTTGAATCCGTATTATGGCGGCAATCTGGCCCTGATCGGGGCGCCTTTCGACAATTCATGCATTCACAGACGGGGGACAGGAACGTCCAATGACTGAAAAGCTTTATCACTTCATCGGCGGCAAGCGGGTCGACGGGACCAGCGGCAAATTCGGCGACGTTTTCAATCCGGCAACCGGCGAGGTGGAGTCCAAGGTGCCTCTCGCCAATGCAAGTGACGTGGATCAGGCTGTCCAGTCCGGCATGGCGGCCTTCAAGGTCTGGTCGCAGATGTCGGCGCCGCGTCGCAGCCAGGTCATGTTCAA
>JAOUMF010000659.1 GCA_029881615.1 Alphaproteobacteria bacterium
TTTCATGGAATTTTTTACCGGATTGGAGCCTTTCCGGCACCTATCGTTACCGCTGGCAAAAATTTGAATCCCAACCGGACGCGGCAGTTTCCAATGCCGGCCTATTGTCGCTGGCCTATCGAACCAATTTATTCTGAATTTTAAAAGAGCATTTATATGAACGACTTCGATGATCAGGAATATTCAAAGAATTTCCACGATTACGTGGCACTTTTTCTGCGCCGAAAGAAACTGCTGATCATACCGGCCGTACTGGTGTTTGCGGCGGCGGTGGCGGTGGCGCTTTATCTGCCGGCGGTCTATCGTTCGACCGCCACGATCCTGATTGAAAAACCCGAAGTTCCGGCGGATCTGGTGAGGTCGACGGTAACGAGCTATGCCGAGGAGCGGCTGCACGTGATCCGTCAACGGATGCTGGCGACACGTAACGTCTCCACGCTTATCGACAAACACAACCTTTACCCCGAGATGAGGGTGAAAAATCCCATTTCCGAACTCGTCAGCCGCTTTCGCAGCGACATGGAGATGAACATGATCAGCGCCCGCGTTGTCAGCCCGGGCAGCGGCAGAGCCAGCACGGCAACGATTGCCTTCACCCTCTCATACGACAGCATCGATCCACGCATGGCACAGCAGGTCGTAAACGACATCGTGACCTTTTATCTTGCCGAAAACATCCGTGAGCGTCAGGGACAGGCGGCGGAGACAAACAAGTTCCTGCGACAGGAATCGGAAAACCTGGCCAGCCGCGTTCGCGAACTGGAGGCCAAACTCTCCAATTTCAAGCAGGAACATGCGGGCCGCCTTCCCGAACAGGCCAACCTGAACCGGGATATGATGAACCGCACCGAGCGGGATCTCCAGGAAATCGAGCGCAAGATAGAAGTATTGCAGGAACGCCGGATTTTACTGCAAAGCCAACTCGCCTCGCTCAATCCCTATGAAGCACTGTCGGAAGAAGGCGACAAGGCAATCTCGCCAGAGCAAAAATTGCAGCAACTTCGCGCTGAACGTTCCCGGCTTAGCGGTGTTTATGGCGACGGACACCCGGATGTGATCCGGCTCAACGGCGAGATCGTGGCCCTCGAATATCAGTCCGGAATCGGCGCCGACCTGTCCGCCATGGAAGCGGAACTCGATAGCGCCCGTGAGCAGCTTGCCGATGCCCGCAAAACCTATTCCCCGGAACATCCCAGCATCGTCCAGCTTGAAGCCACGGTAAAACGGTTGAGCGATGATCTCGCCGCCGCCCGGCTTGAGGTCACATCGCCCAGCCTGAACAATTCCGCCGCCCCATTGAAAAATCCTGCCTACAGTCAGATGGAGAGGCAGATTCGATCCACCGAATTCGAAATCAAACTGCTCCAGGAGCAGCGCACGCAGCTCACCGTCAGACTTGCGGAATTCAGGGAATGGATGCTGGATGCACCGGAGATCGAACGCGAATATTATAATCTGGCCCGGGATTACGATTCCACCAGGGCGCAATATAACGAAACGAAAAACAAACAGTTTTCAGCCGAATTGTCCCAATCTCTCGAACTGGAGAGCAAGAGCGAACGCTTCAGCCTGATCGAACCGCCACAAGTTCCCTCGCAACCGGAAAAACCCAACAGGCTCGCCATTATCGGGCTAGGCCTTATAGCTGCATTCGGGGTAGGGGCCGGACTTGTCCTTTTGGTGGATTTTCTGGATGACGGAATTTATGGCTCACGCCAACTTGCCGCGCTTTTCGGTGAACCACCCCTCGCGGCCGTACCGCGGATAGCCAACACCGGCGATGTAATCAGGGTAACTGCCTGGCGCGCGAGTTGGGGTGTCCTGTTAATCGGCGGAACAGCCGCCGGTTTATGGGCGGTTCACCAGTATTACCGGCCACTTGATATGTTGTGGTTTTCGGTTTTGCAGCGGCTTTCTCTGTAATTCTGTATATTATATTTTATAAAGGCGATAACAGATCATGAAAATTTTCAGCGGTACTGAAGGCGAAAAGATTGAACTGGATATGGCGCAACAGGAACCAGAAGGCCTGCAAGGCGACGACGACAAGGATTTACATCCCGATCCGAAGGTGTCCGCGCAAAACCGGGGCAGTATCCAGTATACGCAGACGAGGATATTCGATCCGCTTCCATCGGTTCTAAGCAAGAATCGCATTGTCGCCGACAGTCTCGGTACGCCGGCGGCAGAGGTATTCAGA
>JAOUMF010000660.1 GCA_029881615.1 Alphaproteobacteria bacterium
TATAGGTCCATTCGTCGAGCACGCGGCGCGTCATGTCGGCATAGGAGAAATCCGTGCCCATGAACGAGCCGGACTTGTCGGAACTGGCGATCCGCTTGGTCTTGCGCAGTTCGGGCAGATAGAGCCACTGGTCGTCGTCCTTTTCGCCACTGTAGTAATCGTAGGTCAGGAAGCCGGTTCCGCGCACGTCGGCGGGCGCCAGGAAGAACATGATGCGCTGCATATCCCGGCCCTTGTCCTTGGTATAGGTTGTGACCTGCCGGACCCGCCTGTCGCCGCGCTTGTCGAACAGGGTCATTTCCAGGGTGGCCGTGGAATTATCGCCATCGTCCCGGGCGTCGACCTTTTCCATGATCTCGCGCGCCGTTTGAGCGGTCGCCGACGACACCGGCGTGCCGAGCAACGCCACCGCGGCCAGAATGAACGGCAAGCCCAATCGCATAACAGTCATCGGTCATTCTCCTTTTTCGAACTATCCGCTCCCCCCGCCGCCGGGGCCTTGATCAGCAAGACCATCAATGCCGGCGCAAGCAGAAAATCGGCCAGCAGCGCCAGCAGAATGGTGCCCCCCACCAGGAAACCGAACTGGATCACGTTGTGCATCGAGGCGAACATGTAAATGTAGAACCCCGTGGCCAGAACGATGCTGGTGACCAGCATGGCCCGGCCGGCGGTGTGCAGGGTGTGGTGTATGGCCTCTCGCACGTCGCCGCTTTGGGCGAAATAGCGCCGGAAATTATGCATGAAATGGACGGTATCATCGACCGCCAGACCAATGGCGATGGAACCGACCAGCATGGTGAACATGTTCAGCGGCAACCCCGCCCACCACATAAAACCCATGGCGATGGCGATCGGCGCCAGGTTCGGCAGCATGGCGGCCAGCCCGAGCCTGAGATTGCCGATCAGCATTATCATCATCAGCGTGATCAGGCCGAAGGCGATGACATAGCTTTTCGCGGCGGAGCGGATGGCGGCGTGCAGGGTCCGGCTGAACAGGCTCATGACGCCCGTGGTCGTGACGGTTACATCGGGGCCCAGCGTTTCCTGGAACATGGTCTCTATTTCCCGCAGAAACGGGACATATTCCAACGTATCGCGCCACGGCACCTTGACCGTGAAGCGGGCCTTGGCGAACCGGGAATCGACCACATCCTGCAAATCGTCGGAACCCGAATTCTCGAACAGCAGGAATTCCTGGGGAATCAGTTTTTCATTGTCCGGGATCGCATAAAACGCAGGCTGGTTCTCGTTCAGCGCCTGATGGATTTCCTTCAGCACATCGGCCACGGAACTGGCCTTGCCCACGAACAGTTCGCCGCGTTCCCAGCTTTCGACTTCGCGCGCCAGACCGTCCAGCTTGACCAGGAGATCGCGGTCGTAGAGGCCGTTCTCGCGGCCGGAATCGACGATGACCTCCACCACCACCGACCCTCTGAGATCATTATCGACCTTGCGGGTGGCCTGGGAAACCGGCCATTCCCCGGGCAACCACGACAGGATGTCATGCGAAAAACGCAGCTGCGCCGCGCTGACGCTGGAAAAGACGATGACTACGAGTCCGACCCCCACCACGGCGCGGGCATGGCGCACGGAAAAATCGGCCGCGGCGTCCAGCAGGCGGTCGAAGCCCGTCGGCGCGGAATCGTCCGCCCCGGCATGGGGCCTGGCCGGGATAATGGCCAACAAGGCCGGCAGCAGGGTGATCGTGTAGAGCAGCGAGAACAGCACGCCGAGGCTGGCGAATATGCCGAGATCGGCGATCGGGGCAACCTCTGCCGTGGCGAAGGAACCCAGCCCGACGGCGGTGGTCAGGCTGGTCATGACGATGGCCAGCCCTGAATGGCCCATGGCGTGAACGATGGATCCGGTCCGGTCTTCGGTGCGCCGGAGATGCTGAAAGAAGATGGCCAGCACATGCACCGCCGCGCCGACGCTGACAGCCAGCAGGAAGGACGGCAGGATGATCGTCGGAAGCTTGATCGGGGTGCCGCTGTATCCCATCGCGCCCATGGTGGAGATGAAAGACAGCACCACCACGAGCAGCGGCAGGAACACGCCTGAAAAACGGCGAAACATCGCGAACAGGCAGAGCGCGATGGTCGCCAGGGCGAGCCCCATGAACAGCTTCATATCGGCCTGCATCGCGCGTTTCAGCGCGTCGGTCACGACCGGTGAGCCGGCCATGTAAAGCCGGAA
>JAOUMF010000661.1 GCA_029881615.1 Alphaproteobacteria bacterium
CAGTGGCGGCGGCGGAGTCTGGTCGTCCGACGAGGATCCGCAACTTATCAAGGAGGCGCTTCCATTCGGGTTGAAAACCAACGAGAGTTTGCTGGAGGTATCGCCGGGTCACGAGGGTCTGCTGGAGGCCACCGCAACGGGTTTTCTGGCTTATGCATTATTGATCAAGGAAGATGCCGACCGGGTCGAGGTCGATGACCTGCAGGCCGGCCGCAAGTTGAGAATTCGCGCCAGCAGGCTGTTTATCCGGGGGCGCGATTATGCGCTGGTCGCGCTGGAGCAACGCTATCCGGGCTTCACGGAAGGGCTAAAGACAGACCGCGACGCGGCGCTGGCCCAGACCAACGCCAAGGATTCACCCTTTCTCTATCTGGCCGGGGCTGGCTGGGCCGGGGCGCTGGGCGCCGATACCGGCAATCTGGGTCTGGTCGCGGGCTTCCCCACGGCCGGCGCGCTGGTGCAGCGGGTGCTGGAAGTCGACGAAACCTTCAACATGGGCTCTGCCCATGAATTCATGGTTTCCTTTGAGGCCGCGCGGCCTGGCGGCAGCATCGAGGTTGCGCGCCAGCATTATGAACGGGCGCTGGAACTATCGGGCGGGAAGCGCGCATCTGTTTATCTGGCGCTGGCCGAGGCGGTTTCTGTAGAGGAACAGGATGTTAAGGAATTCCGTGCCATGTTGAAGGCGGCCCGCGCGGTCGACGTTGACGAGTTGCCGAATGATCGGCTTCTCAACGTTGTTGCGCGGGACCGTGCGGAATGGCTGAACGGGCGGATTGCGGACTTGTTCCTGTTGGCCAATTAGGCGCGTCGGCGCGCGCTGTTTATAGTTGAGAATCGAATGTTGGAAAGATTGATGAAGAACTGGATCCTATCGGCCTTGACCGGGCTTGCTTTTCTAACCGCTGGTGGCGCGGCGTCGGCGCAGACAATCAAGCTGGGCACGCTGGCGCCAAAGGGGTCTCCCTGGTTCGAGAACCTGCAGGACATGGCGGCCGATTGGGGCGCGGCCTCGGGCGGGCGCATCAAGGTGCGAATCTATCCCGGCGGGTCGATCGGCGACGAGCGCGATATGGTTCGCAAAATGCAGATCGGCCAGCTTCAGGGTGCGGTGCTGACCGCCGAGGGGCTGAGCATCATCGTGCCGGAAGTGTTGGCGCTGCAATTACCGATGATCTTCAAGACCGACGGCGAACTGGATTATGTGCGGGACAAGTTGAAGCCTGAACTGGAGGCCATGTTCGAAAAGCGCGGCTATAAAATCCTGAATTGGGGCGATATCGGCTGGGTGCGGCTGTTCAGCCGCGATCCCGTGGTTGTCATGGACGATCTGCGTAAGCAAAAGCTGTTCACCTGGGCCGGCGATCCCGAATTGGCCGAGGGGTACAAGGTACAGGGCTTGCAGGTAGTGCCCTTGCCGGTTCCCGAGATATTCAGTGGCCTGCAGTCCGGCATGATCGATGCGCTCTATGCGGCGCCCGTGGCGGCACTGTCCTATCAGTGGTTTGGCCTGGCCAACAACATGACCGAGTTGAAGGTGCTGAAGCTGATCGGCGCGACGGTGGTGACCCACAAGACCTGGAACAAGATCAGCCCGGAAGTGCGAGATGACGTGGCTGCGGCGGCAATCGAGGCCGGCGACAATGCGCGCGACAAGATTCGCAATTTCGAGGATGAGGCAATTCGTGTCATGCAGGAACACGGGCTGACGATTCATAACGTAACCGCCGAACAGGCCGACGCCTGGGAAGTCAGTTCGCGTCAATCCTGGAAGGTCTATACGAAGTCGCTGGTGCCGCCCAAGTTGGTCGATCGGGTCGAGGCACTGCGCGACGAATATCGCAAGCAACAAGCTACCGCGAATTGATATGAGTGGATTGGCGGCCCTGGCAGGCTTCGGCCGCCGTGCGGAATCCCTTTTGGCGGGTGGGGCACTGCTGGCAATGGGCATATTGCCCGTTGCCGAAATGACGTTGCGGGCCATCACTGGCAGCGGTATTCCGGGCCTGCAGGGCTTTGTCCAGCATCTGACCCTTTGGGTCGCTTTCGTTGGCGCCATGCTTGCAACCCGCGCCGGGCGGCATCTGACGCTGTCCACGGGGCTGAAGATATTCCCCGACCGTATCCAGCATTACGGCGACATGCTGGCCGCCGCCGCATCCACGGCCGTGTCAGCGGGGCTGTTCTGGGCCAGCTGG
>JAOUMF010000059.1 GCA_029881615.1 Alphaproteobacteria bacterium
CACCCGCTCGGGCGCCGATCCCGAGGGCCTGTTCCCGGCCATTCTGGGCCATGAAGGCGCCGGCGTGGTGGTCGATGTCGGGCCGGGCGTCACCTCGGTCGCCAAGGGGGATCACGTGATCCCGCTCTATACGCCGGAATGCCGACAGTGCGACTATTGCACATCCGGCCGGACCAATCTGTGCCAGGCAATCCGCGAGACGCAAGGCCAGGGCCTGATGCCCGACGGCACCAGCCGCTTCTCGCTGGGTGGCGAGAAAATCTTCCATTACATGGGCACCTCTACCTTCTCCAACTTCACCGTCATGCCCGAAATCGCGGTGGCGAAAATCCGCAAGGACGCGCCGTTCGACAAGGTTTGCTATATCGGCTGCGGCGTCACCACCGGGATCGGCGCGGTGATCAATACGGCCAAGGTGAAACCCGGTGACAAGGTCGTGGTCGTCGGGCTGGGCAGCATCGGGCTGAACGTCGTGCAGGGCGCGCGCATGGTGGGCGCGAACATGATCGTCGGCGTCGATCTGAACCCGGCCCGCAAGGCACTGGGCGAGAAGTTCGGCATGACCCATTTCGTCAATCCGGAGGAAGTAGAGGGCGACCTTGTTCCCTATCTGGTCGATCTGACCAAGGGCGGCGCCGACCACAGCTTCGAATGTATCGGCAATGTGGATGTCATGCGCCAGGCGCTGGAATGCTGCCACAAGGGCTGGGGCGAGAGCACCATCATCGGGGTGGCCGGCGCGGGCCAGGAAATATCGACGCGACCGTTCCAACTGGTCACCGGCCGGGTCTGGCGCGGCACCGCCTTCGGTGGCGCCAAGGGGCGCACCGACGTGCCGAAGATCGTCGACTGGTACATGGATGGCAAGATCAACATCGACGACCTGATCACCCACACCATGCCGCTGGACAAGATCAACGACGCCTTCGACCTGATGCATTCAGGCGAATCGATCCGTGGCGTGGTGACGTTCTGAGGGCGGGGCCTCAATAAGGCAGCGCGAAACCAAGGCCGAAATTGACGCTGCGCCGGTCATAGAGATTGATGGTGCTGCGGGTTTCGCTGTAACCGAGATTGAAGCTGGGCGACAGTCCCATGAAGACCAGACCGGCCCAGACCACTTCCATGTTCGCCGAGGCGGTCAGGTCTTCCTGCCTGGCGCCGAAGAACACCGAATAGTCCCGATAGACGTCGCGGGTCAGCGATCCGCCCAGCGTCGCCCGCCACCCGTTCGCCGGGCGGGTCGACAGGTTCATCGACAGGCCGCGACGCAGGAAGGAATAGAGATCGTCTTCGGCATTGCGGTCGCCGAACACGCCCTGCAATTGGAGATTGGTCGATTTACCCAGCCCGATCGACGGGCCGAAGCTGGTTTCCCACTGCTGATAATCGCGCAGGATATCATGGGCCACGTCGCCATCGCTCAGGGTAACGCTACCGGTCAGCGTCAACGGGCCGGCGATCAACCGCCCACCCTCGGCGAAGACACTCTGTTCGATGCGCTGCAGTTTATTATCGACATAAAAAGGCTGTACGGCCAACCCGGTGCGCATGCTTCCCTTCGGCATCCTGACGCGCGCCGCCAATGTCGCCCGGACATTGGACGACGGCGTGCCCTTGGAACCCAGCGGTTCGGAATGAACGGCGTCGATGCCCAGCTCTATGCGGGTATTCTGGTCCCAGGGCGTGCGCATCGTGCCACCGGCGGAAATCGTGCCGCGCACGCCTTCCTGCTGCTTGGCGTCGTCGTTCAGGGTAAAGGGCAAGCCAAAGAAATTGACCGTATCGTTATAGGTGCCGCCGGTGATATTGCTATCGGGCGCCACGCCGACATCGAAACGGCCAACGAAAGTCTGTTTATCCTCGAGGCTGCGAATGGCGCTCTCGATATTTTGGCGCACATGTTCCGGCGGATTCTTGCCCAGTTCGGCCACCAGGATCGCCTTGGCGGTACGGATATTGCCGGCCGCGGCATGGGCCAGCGCCAGTTCGACACGGGGCCGCGGCCAGTCTGGGTGCTTGTCCCTCAATGCCTCCAGCCGCGAAATCGCCGCCTTCGGCTGGCCCAGGGCCACCTCGGTCTGGGCAATCAGAATCTGCAGATCGCGTTCATCCGGCCGGCGCCTGGCCAGGATCAGCAGTATCTCGTAAGCCTCGTCGAATTTCCGCTCGGCTAGCAACCGCTGCGCGATCTCCAGCGCCATGCGATCCCCCTGCTCGGGCGGCAGGACAACGGTCCCCGTTGATGCGGGCGGAACGGCAAGCGACGGCATGGGCGTAAACTCGCCGGACTCCTGTGCCAGCGCCGCACCGGACAGACATAGCGGTATCAGCATCGGCAAAGCCGCCATCATATATCGCGATTTTTTCATTCTTTTTTCCTGATTACCGGCACGAACCCGCGTTCAAAATATGAGGCCGGCCCATTCCAGGCAATAATTCAGCCCGCCCAAACCTTATCAATCGCACACACCCGAAGCGGCCGGACTGCCCGCCAGGAGCAACCGAACCAATTCAGCCTGACGCCTTGTCCCGGTCTTTTCGAAAATCCGGTTCAGATGCGTTTTTACCGTATTGCTGCTGATACCCAGCTTTTCCGCAACCGCGGCCCGCCCCGATCCGCGTATGATCGCCATCGCCACGGCCGACTCCGCCGCGGACAACCCATAAAGCTGCGCCAGCAGGCCGGAGGGAGGCTCCATGGATCGCGCCGGGTCGCTGAAGATGATCGCCGCCGCGGGCCCCGCTGACCAGTTGGCCGCTATCATGGGCGATAATGGAACGGTAAACAACAGATAGGGACGCGCCCCCGACGGGCGCTGAATCTGCAAACTGTCCCCGCCAAGGCCACTGGTCGCCATGGCGATGGCCCGTTCCATTTCGCCCTGGTCCGCGCGCGACCGCGCGACCGGCAGCCTGTCGCGGATTTCCAGGCCGTCGCCTTCGGCAAGGATTTTCTCCGCCGCATCATTGGCCATAATGATCGCCCCGTTCCGGTCCGCCAGCATCACGCCGCAATCGATCCGGTCGAGTGTTTCGACCAGCGCCCGATTGCCGGACTGATGCATCCGCAATTGCCTGTCGATCAGCAACGCGCGTTGAAGGTGCGGTATCCAGGGCAGTAGCAATTTTGCCTCGGCATCGCCGAGTGGCCCACTATTTCGAGACCGCCCAAGATAAAGGGCCACCGCATCGTCGGGCGACACGGTAACCGGCGTCGTGATGTCATGGAAAAGGTCTTGAGGCTCGAAGAACTCTCGATAAATACGAAGCCCTTCGAAGGCTTCGTCATCGACAAATACCTGGCGCGGCACCGGGCGCCCAACCGCGAAAGCCGGAAGATGGCCAATGAAGGGGTTATCCGCGGGGTTGCCGAAAATTTCGTGGGCGCGGCCAACCAATGCCTCGTCCATGCCCACCGCTGCCTTCATCGTTATATGCACAGGCCGCAACGTGCCATGCATCAACGCACCCGCCTGGCAATCGACAAGGCGGCGCAAAGCATGCAGCACATCAGGCCATAGCGAACCATCCAGGGCGGCATCGTAAATATGGCCTATCAGTTCGCCTTCGTCGGCTATTTCCATAACAAACACCCCCCTCAGCCAACGATCGACAACGCACTATGCCGTTTACGCCATACGCCAGCCGTTCAATGCCTGAAATTTTCTTATGCACACCAATAACCTACCAATCCGCCGCCGCCAAATCCAGACGAAACAGCGGTTTTCAAAGGCTATTATGCCCCCTGAATTACAAATCAAATATTACCGCGCCACACTTTTTCGGACATCATCGATAAAACCCGCCCACCTATCACCCGTTCAGGTGACTACACTCACACCACTATCGGATAGTCTGTCGGACGAATCGTTGTTTCCTCCCAAGTCTCAACGATTCATTTTATTGATTTGTCAGGCCTTCGTGGGGGAGGTTCGCCTTCCCCACGTTTTTTCATGCCATTTGTTGAAAAAAGCGGCGCAAATCACCTGTTCAGGTGATTACTCCCGAATTCATTGATGTCATGATCATATCGTCAGGTTTATTGCCTGACCCTTCAACGGCTTACTTCAACTGACGGGGACAAAATGCGTCCCCGTACCTTTAAGCCGCACTAACAGTCCGAAACATCCAGCATCACGGGGCGGCCGGCCAACACCAAACGCACCAGTTCGGCCTGGCGCCTGGTCCCGGTTTTTTCGAATACCCGGCCCAGATGGGTCTTGACGGTATTTGCGCCGATCCCCAGCTTTTCCGCCACGGCGCCGATACCGATCCCTTTTGCTGCCTCAATCGCCACCGCGGTTTCCGCCGGGGACAACCCGTAAAGCTGGGCCAATGCCGCGAAAGGGGCCTCAATGTCGTCGTCCGTATCGCTGAACAGAATCGCGACTTCCGGCGACCGCGGCCAACAAGCCGAAACCGCCCGCGACAGGGGCGCGGCGAAAACCGGATAAGGCCGGGCGCCTGAATATCGCCGCACGCGCAAGCTTCCTCCGCCCTGGCCACCCGCCGCCAAGGCAACGACCCTGTTCAAGGCGGCGTTGTCGGATCGCGACCGCGCTACAAGCCGCCTTCTTTTGCATTCAATCCCGTCACCGGCACCAACAATCCGCTCGGCGGCACGGTTCATCGACATAACCTCGCCATCACGCCCGGCCAGCACAACGCCAAACGGCATCCGGTCCAGAATGTCGGACAGCACCATGTTGCCGGCCCTGTGCATCCGCATTTGCCGGTCGATCTGCATCGCACGCTGCAGGTGCGGTATCCATGGCAGCAATATCCGAACCTCGCGCTGTTCCAGGGGGCCTGCCTTCCGGCCTCGCCCCAGATAAAGAGTTATGGCCTCATCCGGCGATACCGACAGCGGCGTGGTAATATCGTGAAACAGATCTTGCGGCTCGAAGAAATCCCGGTAGATCCTGTGCTTTTCAAAGGTCTCGTCATCCAGAAATTTTTGCCGTGGAACCGGCACGCCCACCTCCAACATGGTCATGTTAAGAAAGAAAGGATTCTCGGTGGGGTCGTCCAGGATATCGCGCGCCCGCTCCATGACAACCGGGTCAAAACCCGTTGCGCCCTTTACCGTCAGGGTCATGGGATTCAATGTGCCATGGAGAATCCCGCCAGAGCGGCAATCAACCAGCCGGCGCAGGCGGTCAAGCACATCGGGCCAAAGGTCCGGTTCAAGCGCCGCGTCATAAATGGCGGCAAGCAGCTTACCGTGCTCTGTCACCTCTTTCATTTCCACCCTCTTTCCATCCAGGATCGCGGGCCTGCCAATCGGGTCGCACTTGATGCCGGTTACTGGAAATGCATTTTTTCTGGCCGGCAGTTTTGATTATTGTGGTCTATTGTGGCTATTTATGCTTTTTTGGGATACCACTTTATTTCGGGAACGGCGAGTCAAAAATAACACCGGAACGTGTACTTCATTTCCCACGATACGGCACAGGCATCGCAAAACGGGCCGAAAGATTCAAAAAAGACCGATACACGATCAGGGCAGCCAGGCATCTCGGCGATGCATCCGTCTATGATATCAGGGAGCTGGGCTTGATATGACGCATGAAAAAATCACATGCGCTATAAGTTTCCCCGAACCTGCATGCGCCGTGTTGTTGAATTTTGTGGAATACGAGATTCGTCGCCGGCATCGCCCCGGACGGGGCAGCGGGCCCAAACCCGCCAGCCTTCAGGGCCTGATCGTGATCGGCGTTCCGTTGGGGACGGCGGCCCAGATTTCGTCCATCGCAGCGTCGGTCACCGCGATGCAGCCCAGGGTCCAGTCGCGCCTGGCGCCGGTCAGGCTGTGACGACCGTGAATGAAGATGGCGCCGCCGGGGGGCTCATTGCGGGCACTGGCACTGGCCTTGTCATCGGCGTCCGGATAGGAAATATGGATCGATAAATAGAACTGGCTCTTGGGATTGCGCCAGTCGAGCACGTAATCGCCCTCGGGCGTGCGGCCGTCCCCCTCGCGCCGCTTGTGGCCATCGGGCGCGAAGCCCAGGCCGATTGGATAGCTCTTCCAGACCTTGCCACCGCGCAGCAGATAAAGCTGCCGATCACTCTTGTCCACCAGCACGCGATCGGCCTGGTCCCTGGCATGGGCGGGGAACAGCGGGACGAGCGCCAGCACCGGTGCAACGAGGGTAACAAGAAAATCGCGTCTTTTCATGGCATACTAGCCCGGAATTTCCATAGACCATCATTATCCAACAAAATTCCTTACCGACAGTTTACGGCAACGGCATGGCGCATCGGGGCCGGTCGGCGGCCTGTGGAAATGGGTCATGCCGCGGCCACAAAAAAGGCGGGCCGCCCCATGGAACGGCCCGCCCTTGTATCGACGATATACCGGCATCGCCGGGATATTTAAAGCTTCTGACCCCAGAAACCGCCGACGGCCTTGCTGTTATCGGTGGTTGATTCGAGGCTGAACGTGCCGGCGGCTTCCTCGCCTGCCGGACCATAGAAGGCGCCGTCCAGCGTGCCCACATCGTAGAAGATATACGCTGGATAGGGACCAATATCCGGGTGATTTACCGTGTACCCATGGCTGCCTGTTGCGGTACCGGTGATCGTATTTCCGGAAACTTGACCCGTCACATTAAGGAAAAACCAGTCGCCGTCAGCAAATTTGGCGGTAACTCCACCCAACGACGTGAGACTGCCGCTGTCGAAATCCACGTTAATCGTTGATGTCCCACCAGTGGCGTATTTAACTCCCTGGTAGTTGTCGACGAGTACATCGTACTGCAAGACATAAGTCGCGGTTCCGGACAAGTTCGCCGGGTCGGTGCGCATCCCGTAATGGGAGGCATAAAGCGTCGCCACGTCAACGCCGGTGCCGTCCACATATACATCACGCAGCAGGGCGAAGGTTCCATACTGGGAGGTGATTGGGTCATTGTCGAAAACGCGCAGATATGCGCCATCGGTAGCGCTGGTTTCGTCCACATACCAGCCGGTCTGGCCGAAATAGGCGCCCGTGCCGTCGAACGCCAGAACGCGATCGACCGTTCCCGCGGAATTGGTCATGGCGACCTCCCACTGGTCGGTCGCGGAATCATACGCAATGCGCTCGATGCGCGACGTATCGGTGCTTGCGTCCTGATAGGCGCCGGTTTGGGCCACGTCCCAGTAGCCGGGAGCGGCGGCGTACAGGTCTTCCAGGCCGGCGGTCGAACCGGTGGGGGCCAAGTCCGGGAGGATATAGGGATTGGCCGCGGTTCCATCGGGCACCGGAGCCGTTGGAAGGGTTGCGGTATCGCCCAGGCATCCGGCAAGCGCGAATAGCGCCGCCATGGCGGCGGCCGTCTTCATTTGCAAAAACATATTTCAATCACCTCGAAATCTATGCCACCCCTTGGAGAAAGGGGTCTGTCATTATTGTTGAGCCTCTTGGGAAAAAGGCCGATTAATTGTTTCCTCGGGGAGAGGAAATTTTCCGCCACACAACCTGAAAAAGTGTTAAGTGGCATCTAAAAGTTAACGCGATATTCGACGCGGCTCAAATAATTCGTTTGCCTATTAACGTTCGTGGCGGAACAATCGCAAAGTATTTATGAATAATCCCGGCGTTCCGGGCATCCCGCCAACCCGGGATACCGCGGATCGGCCCGCTGCATGGGCTTCGCGCAAGCTTCCGGCACGCCCACCGGCGGCGCCCGGCGCCCGGCGCCAGTCAGGCTGTGACAGCCATGCATCAAGGTAGCGCCGCGGCGAAACAGGTGAAGTAGCCGCTCGCCCTTATCGATCAGGCGCTGGTCCATAAGGCCGATTTCGGCATGCCCAAGCGGAGCGGACCCGCGGCCGGGGCCTGCGTCGGCGATGGAGCACAGCCCTACAGGGCTTCCGCCAGCCGTGCGGCAATCGTCAGCCGCGCCCGAGAAGCTCCATCAGTTCGGTCCATTCGCGCTTGCTCAATCCGCTGTCCTCTTGCGTCACGGTCTCGCCGGCCAGCATGCGGCGCACGATGTCGACACCGTGGCGCGACAAGTGGGCACCGCCGACCGCGTAATCCTCGAACGCCTCGCAGGCGATCGGCAGCCAACGGCGCACCATATCCAGCATGGCCTCCGCATAAACCCGGATTTCATACTGGGCGTGCGGATCGGCACGCAGCGACAGGAAATGCAGCAGATTGTGCAGATCGACCTTCCAGTACCACTGGGTATAGATGTTCAGCGGCAGGTTCATGCGGGCCAGTTCGCGGGCCAGGCCCGGGCGGTCGGGGTCGCGCGGATTGCCGTCATCGTCCTCGTTCAGCATTTCCTCGTAATGGTCGTAGCATTGCGCCGCGTCGTCGCGCAGCATGGCCAGCACGCGGGCGGCCTCGGCGCCCTGCAGAACCTCGCCGCGGCCCTGGCGGTTGGCCACCGACTGCGCGGCCAGCTGTTCGGGCGCGGGGATATAGAATTCGCGGT
>JAOUMF010000662.1 GCA_029881615.1 Alphaproteobacteria bacterium
TAACGAAGTCGCCGCCGAGGCCATGGGCAAGGACGTGACCCGCCGCCACCTGCAGATCTTCATCCTCGGCTCGGCCGTTTGTGGACTGGCAGGCGCGATGATCGTCACGCTCGACAGCCAGCTGACGCCGGGCACCTATAACCCGCTGCGCTTCACCTTCCTCATCTGGGTCATGGTGATCGTCGGCGGGTCCGGCAACAACTGGGGCGCGGTTCTGGGTGGGTTCCTCATCTGGTTCCTCTGGATCAAGGTCGAACCCTGGGGCAACGGGCTGATGGATTTGATAACCTCGGGTATGGCGGACGGCTCGGCTCTGAAAACCCATCTACAGGAAAGTGCGGCCCATATGCGGCTCTTGACCATGGGTCTGGTGTTGCTGATCGTTCTACGATTCAGCCCACGCGGCCTAATTCCCGAAAAATAACCCAGCTCCGCCTTTTGGGCCAAAGCGTTGCGACGGGCAGGACCACGGATAGCGACATAATTTTGTCGTTTATCGGCATGACCTTTCGCCCAATCGCTTATGGAATGCGCACATACCCCCTTGGGAGGCGGAAATGAAAAATCATGTGCAGGTCTGTGTCATCGGCGGCGGCGTTGTCGGATGCTCGGTACTTTATCACCTGACCAAACTTGGCTGGAAAGACGTGATGCTGGTCGAACGCTCGACCCTCACCTCCGGCTCGACTTGGCACGCGGCGGGCGGTTTTCATACGCTGAACGGCGACACCAACATGGCCGCCCTTCAGGGCTATACGATCCAGCTCTACAAGGAACTGGAGGCGATTACCGGCATGTCCTGCGGGCTCCACCATGTCGGCGGCATCACTCTTGCCGACAATACGGAACGTTTCGACATGCTGAAGGCCGAGAGGGCCAAGCACCGATACATGGGCCTGCACACTGAATTGCTCGGCCCCGAAGAAATCGAAAAATTCACCGACGGTCTGGTCAATACCAAAGGTATCATCGGCGCGCTTTACGATCCGCTTGACGGCCACCTGGATCCTTCAGGAACCACCCATGCCTATGCCCGTGCGGCAAAAATGGGCGGCGCCGAGATTGTCGAACATAACCGGGTGCTGGAAACCAATCCGCGCGCCGATGGCAGTTGGGACGTCGTCACGGAACAGGGCACCATCCATGCCGAACACCTTGTCAACGCCGGCGGCCTCTGGGCGCGCGAAGTGGGCGCGATGGCGGGCGTCTACTTCCCGCTTCTGCCGATGGCGCATCAGTACCTCGTCACCGATGAAATCCCCGAAATCATGGATATCCTGAAATCGGGCCGTGAATTCCCGCATGTGATGGACCCCGGCGGCGAAAGCTATCTGCGTCAGGAAGGCCGCGGCCTCTGCATCGGCTTTTATGAAAAGCCCTGCGAAGGCTGGTCGCTTGACGGGACGCCCTGGACCTTCGGGCATGAGCTTCTGCCCGACAACCTTGACAAGATCGAGGATTCGGTCGCCTTCGCCTACAAACGCTTTCCGGTTCTGGAAAAGGTCGGCGTCAAGAATGTCATCCACGGCCCCTTCACCTTTGCTCCCGATGGCAACCCTTTGATCGGCCCCGTCCCCGGCCTGCGCAATTACTGGTCGGCCTGCGCGGTCATGGCGGGCTTTTCGCAGGGCGGCGGCATGGGCAAATCCCTGGCCGAATGGATGATCCATGGCGAAACCGAATGCGACCCCCGCGGCTTTGACGTGGCCCGTTTCGGCAAATGGACGACACCCGGCTATACGGTCCCGAAGGTGATCGAAAACTACCAGATGCGCTTTTCGGTGTCCTACCCGAACGAGGAACGCCCTGCTGCGCGCCCCTTCCGCACCACGCCGATGTACGACATTTTCGACGGGATGGGCGCGGTTTGGGGCCAGCAATACGGGCTTGAGGTCGCCAACTACTTTGCCCTGCCGGGTGAGCCGCGTTTCGAAACCCCGAGCTTCAGACGCTCCAACGCCTGGGAGGCGACGCGCCAGGAAGTTATGGCCGTGCGCGAAGGTGTGGGCATCAACGAGGTGCAGAACTTCGGCAAATTCAGCGTCACCGGAGCGAATGCGCGCCCTTGGCTTGACCGGACCATGGCCGGGGCTATCCCTAAACCGGGGCGCCTGTCGCTGACACCCATGCTCAGCCACAAGGGCAAGATTATCGGCGATTTCACCGTTACATGCCTGTCGGAAACCGA
>JAOUMF010000060.1 GCA_029881615.1 Alphaproteobacteria bacterium
AGGCATTTCATACCCGCCCAGATGCCGCGCCGACGGTGCTGTCGTCAGGATCGCGCTGACATAGGCGCCGATAGCGTAAAACCCGGCGATCCCCGCATTGAAAAGCCCGGTGAAACCCCATTGTATGTTCAGGCCCAGCGCCAGAATCGCATAGATCCCGCCAGCGGTGAGCAAGGTGACTATATAGAGGAAGTTTCCATAAGCCTGTTCCATCTCAGTATACCTTTCCGCGGAACAGCCCGCTGGGGCGCCAGATCAGCATGGCGACCATGATCGCAAAGGCAACGCCGGCCTTGTAACCAGGATTCAACAGCGGCGCATCGCCGATCCATGCGTAAGAGGACAATTCCTCGGCCAGACCGATCACCAGACCGCCCACCACCGCGCCATAGGGCCGGCCGATGCCGCCCAGGATTGTCGCGGCGAAAACCGGCAGCAACAGCTTGAAACCCATCATGGTCTGAATATGCGTATCGAGCGCCAGCAGCGCGCCGGCGGCGGCGGCCAGCGCCGCGCCGATGATCCAGGTCGCCCGGATTACCGACTCGGTATTGATGCCGGTCAACCGCGCCAGTTCGGGCGAGTCCGACATCGCCCGCATGGCCTTGCCGATCTTGGTATAGGTCAGCAGGTAATGAACGGCGAACATCAATGCCACGGCCGAAGTGACGATGATAATATGCTTGGGCGAAATGCGCAGCCAATCGAACAACACCAGCGGCATCTGGATGCCGGGCATGATGGTCTTGATCTGCACGCCCCATATCAATTGCACCAGCGACCGCACCATCAGCATCATGCCGAAGGACGCGATCACCAGCATGATCGTCGGGCTGGCCCGGAAAGGCTTGTAAAAACCCCGGTCGATGCCCAACGCCACCAGCACCGTCAGCCCCATGGCGATCGGCATTACCGCAATGGGATGCCAACCGGTAAGCTGTACCAGCGTCCAGGCGAAATAGGCCCCCAGGGTCATGATTTCGCCATGCGCGAAGTTGGCAAAGCGCAGGATACCGAAGGTCAACGTCAGGCCAATTGCGCCCAGCGCATAGATGCTGCCCAGGACTATGCCCGGAATCAGATGGAAATTTATCAGATCGCCGACGATATCCATCATGCCGCGCCGTCCCCTGCCTTGTCCTTTGCGCCGTCCGCGGCGCCGCCCAGGAACATCACCGCGACTTCCGAATCGTCCAGCAATTCGCGGCCCGTGCCGGTATATTTGTTGTGGCCATCCACCAGCACATAACCGCGGTCGGCGATCCGCAATGCCTGCTTGGCGTTCTGTTCGACCATCAGGATCGGCGTGCCGGCTTCGTGCACGGTCTTGACGATCGAGAATATTTCGCCGCGGAACTTCGGCGAGAGCCCCGCCGTGGGTTCATCGAGCAGCAGAATTCGCGGTTCGAGCATCAACGCCTTGCCCATCGCGACCATTTGCCGCTGTCCACCCGACAATGTGCCGGCGGCCTGACGGCGCTTTTCCTTCAGCGGCGGGAAAAGTTCATAGATTTCGTTCAAACGCGGGGTGAAATCGTCCTCGCGGACGAAAGCGCCCATTTCCAGATTTTCCTCTACGCTGAGGCTGGGAAAAATATTGGCTGTTTGCGGCACATAGCACACGCCGTGGCGAACCACCTGTTCGGGCGGCATGTTGGTGATGTCCTCGCCATCCAGAAGGACCTGCCCGCCGGAGAGGTTCAGCAGGCCGAACACCGCCTTGATCGCCGTCGATTTGCCGGCGCCGTTGGGGCCGATAATGACAACGATTTCACCCGGATCGACGGTGATCGTAACGCCATGCAAAATTTGCGTGTCACCATAACCGCCCACGACATTTCTAAGTTCCAGGGTCGGCATCATTCGTCCTCCCCGCCGCCAAGATAGGCGTCCAGAACTTCCGGATTACGCCGAACATCCTCCATCTTGCCCTGGGTCAGCACCGACCCCTCGGCCAGCACGATAACCGGGTCGCAAAGGCTGGAAATCAGGTCCATGTCATGCTCGATCAGGCAAAAGGTGTAGCCGCGCTCGCGGTGCAGGGCGGAAATCATGTCGCGGATTTTCAGCAACAGCGTCGGATTGACGCCGGCCCCCGGCTCGTCCAGCAGCACCAGCCTGGCATCGGTCATCATGGTGCGGCCCAATTCAAGCAGCTTTTTCTGGCCGCCCGAAAGATTGCCCGCCAGTTCGTCACGCAAATGCGAAATGGAAAGAAACTCCAGGGCATCCTCGGCGCGCCGGCGAACTTCGACCTCGCTGGCGAGAACCTTGGCCCGCGCGATCCAGTTCGTAAGCAGACGCTCGCCCGGCTGTTCGGGCGGCACGACCATCAGATTTTCCAGCACCGTCATCTGCCCGAATTCATGGGGGATCTGAAAGGTGCGGACGATGCCCTTATGGAACAGCTTGTAGGCGGGCAGACCGGCGATATCCTCGCCCTCGAAGATAATGCGACCCGATGTGGGCTTCAGTTCGCCGACAATCATGTTGAAAGTGGTGGTCTTGCCGGCGCCGTTTGGGCCGATCAGGCCGGTGATGGTGCCTTCTTCGATCTCGAAACTGCACTCGCGCACGGCATGCAGGCCACCAAAATACATGTTGAGGTTTTCAACTTTGAGCACGGTGGCTCCAACTCCCCGTCATGGTCCGGCTCTGCCGGTTATTGCACAGGCGCCCGAGGGCGGGCGCCCATGGCGTTATTATAAAAAGTAAATGGTGCCCCCAGGGAGACTCGAACTCCCACGTCCGTAAGGACAACAGATTTTGAGTCTGCCGCGTCTACCGGTTCCGCCACAGGGGCACAAATATGTATCGAGGCGCATAATAGCCATCGAAAACGGCTGGTCAATGGCGTTCCAATCGAAAGACGTAACCGCTATGCTCGCGCCCAACGCCCAACCGATTCGAGGATTCGATGAAATCACCGCTGAGACCACTATACGATTGGACCATGGCAAAGGCGGCGGATCGCCGGGCACTGCACTGGCTGGCCGGAATTTCATTCGTGGAAAGCTCGTTTTTCCCGATCCCTCCGGACATCATGCTGATCCCCATGGTGCTCGCCGAACGCGGCCGGGCCTGGCTGATCGCCGGGGCTTGCACGGTAGCTTCGGTCGCCGGCGGATTCCTGGGATATGTCATCGGCTACTTCCTGTTCGAGACGATCGGGCAGCCGATCATCGATTTTTACGGGCTGCAGGCCGCCTTTGGAAAATTTCAGGGCGCTTACGTGGAATATGGCGCCTGGATCGTATTCGGCTTCGGACTGACACCGCTGCCCTACAAGGTCATCACCATCGCCAGTGGGGTTGCCGCATTGAACCCCGTCGTCTTCGGGCTGGCATCCCTGGCAAGCCGGGGCTTGCGATTTTTTCTCGAGGCCGCCCTGTTATATTGGGCCGGACCGCCGGTGCGCGAATTCATCGAAACAAAGCTTGAGTTGGTGACGCTGGCCGCCTTCGTGTTATTGTTCGGCGGATTTATTGCCTTGAAATATTTATTCTAGAAAACAGGAACGGCTTGCATGCGCACATCCCCCAACACCATCCCCGGCTTTATCCTGCTGGTGACCGTGGCGATTCTGTCGTCCGCCTATAGCGCCCAGTATATTGGTGGCCTGCGCCCCTGCATTCTGTGCCTGTACGAGCGGGTTCCCTGGATCGTCACCGGCGCGCTGATGCTGGTGACCATATTGATGCAGTTTTCCGGCCCGGCGCGACGCGGCATCCTGCTGTTCGCCGGCCTGCTGATGCTGGCCGGGGCCGCGTTGGGTGGCTACCATGTCGGGGTCGAGCAGGAAATATTCCAGCCGCCGACCACCTGTAGCGCAACCAGCACGCCGAGCACGCTGAATGAATTGAAGGCCTTGCTGGAAAGCACCATGCCGCCCCGCTGCGACGAAATATCCTGGGAGCTGTTCGGCATTTCGCTGGCCGGCTACAACGCGATCGCCAGCCTGATCGTCGGTCTGGTGGCGCTGTTCGGCAGGAAGTCCCGGTGACCCCGAAAAGCAAAAGCGATACGCGGCACGGTCCGCGCTGGATTCCCGGCGACCCGCGCGGCAAATCGCTGGTCGACGGCATCGTCCGGGTCGATCATGCCGGGGAATACGGCGCGACCCGCATCTATGCCGGCCAGATCGCCGTTCTGGGCGACCGGCATCGCGCGGCGCCCGAACTGCGCCATATGCTGGCGCAGGAACAGGAGCATCTGAAAACCTTTGAAAAGATGATCGTCGCGCGCCGGGTACGGCCCACCGCGCTAACCCCCTTGTGGCATGTGGCGGGTTTCGCGCTGGGCGCGGTTACCGCGGCGATGGGCGAAAAAGCCGCGATGGCCTGCACCGTCGCCATCGAAGAAGCGATCGATGAACATTACGCGGCCCAGGCCCAGGCGCTGGAAAGCCTGCCCGAGGAAGCCGAACTGAAATCCGTCGTCGAGAAATTCCGCGAGGAAGAGCTGGAGCACCGGGACACCGCCCTGGCCAATGGCGCCGAACAGGCCCTTGGCTATCCGGTGCTGTCGGCGGCCATCAAGGCTGGGTCGCGACTGGCCATCTGGTTATCGCAAAGGGTCTGATTTCAGCCGGCTTCGAGTTCCGAATCCCAATACAGAAAGTCATTCCAGGATTCATGCAGGAAGTTGGGCGGAAATCCGCGCCCATGATCCTGCAATTCCCAGGTCGTGGGGCGGTGCGGCTCGCGCCGCAAGACCAGGCCTGAATGCTTCAGAAGCCGGCTGCCCTTGCGCAGATTGCAGGGGCCGCAGGCGGCAACGACATTCTCCCAACTCGTGCGACCGCCACGCGAACGCGGCACCACATGATCGAAAGTCAGGTCATGGGCGGGCGAGGGCTGGCCGCAATATTGACAGGTGAAGCGGTCACGCAAAAATACATTGAACCGCGTGAAGGCCGCCGTACGCTTGGTGGGCACATATTCCTTCAGCGAGATCACGCTGGGCAGGCGCATTTCCAGCGAGGGCGAATGCACATGCGTGTCATATTCGGAAACGATATTGACGCGATCCAGGACGACGGCCTTGACGGCTTCCTGCCAGGGCCACAAAGACAAAGGGAAATAGCTGAGCGGCCGAAAATCGGCGTTCAGAACCAGGGCCGGGCAGTTTTGCGGGTCTGCGTCCATAACTTGTCTCGGTCAGGCTACAAAGTGGGGGGCGAAGTCCCCCTTCCCATCCGACCTAGATACCCGAATCCCCATAAAGTTACAAGATGTTGGGGTTGAAAGGATTTGAACTTCAGCATCATGGGCGGCGCACCATAGACGGCGGCAGGCGAATATAAGAGAATTCGACATGAAAAAACGTCGGCAAGGTGGATTCGATGAACATTGACAGTCCAGACAGCACGGTGGCGTCAAACATCCGTAACGGGATCATCGGTTACTGGGAAATGTTGGCCAACCGGGATGAAGTGCTAGGCTACAGGGACAAAGCCCCGGCTTACGTCAATATACTGGCGGAACTTTTCAACCAGTGGGAAGACTGGTTCCTGCCATCCGGGCCGCTGAAAATGAGAGAAACCTACGCCGACCCGGTCTACACGGAAGAGGAACGCGCCGCCATGCTGGCGTTCCATGAGATATTGGAGCAAGTCGCGGACGCGACGACCACGGACGATCTCGACAAGTTCCTCGATTCGCCGCAATGGCTCGTGCTGTCCGCGGCTGCGGCGGAAGGTTTGGGAGTATTTAAAAAACGGTGACATCCACTAAGCCGCGCAGCCCCCCCGGTGAAGGGCTATAGCGGCTCAAACTTGTAATAATGCCAGAGGAAATGGGCGGCGACGCCACGCCAGGGCCGCCAGTTTTCGGCAAGTTCACGCAATGCGGCACCGTTGGGCCGTTCGTCCAGGCGCTTTACCCGCTGGGCCGCGACCATCAGGGCGAGGTCGTCCGCGGGGAAGACATCCGGGCGACCGAGTGCGAACAATAGATAGACTTCCGCCGTCCAGCGGCCGATTCCCTTCAGCTTCACCAGTTCGGCAATCGCATCGCCGTCATTCAGACCGGCAATGCCGGAAAGGTCCACGCGACCGGACATCACATCTTCCGCCAGCGCCCTGCCATAAATTACCTTTTGCCGGATGAGGCCGAGGGCACGCAGTTCGTCGTCCGAAAACTCCAGCAGGCGGGCCGGCCCCAGCGGTTCGACCGCGGCCTCCAGCCGGGACCAGATGGTCGCGGCCGCCTTGATCGAGAGTTGCTGGCCAACGATGGTGCGCAACAATGTCTTGAAGCCCGGTTCACGACGCCGCAGCGGCGGACGCCCCGCCTCGCCGATTGCCCGGGCCACGTCGGCATCCAGGTGGCCGAGCGCCTGCAATCCCTCTGTAAGTGTCTGTTCGTCGAGCATTACGTCTGGCGCCATGGCGCCAACAATGGCCTTGCCCATTTTTCCATAACCAACAGCATGAACGCTCAATTGCCCCTATTGCTGCTCTTGTTTTACAGATTCAATTTCAGGATTCATATCAATCCACATAGCTACAAAATAACGCGTTGTTATTCGTCGCCGGGCACGCCATAGGCCGGCGCGGTCGAGGGGTCCAGTCCGCGGGTCACGTAATCCTGCGCCTGTGGTTTCCAGATCTCCCAGATCGCTTTCAGTTCGTGAATCGGATTTTCAGACCAATCGACGCGCAGGTCGGTAAGGGGCCAGGCCTCGCGCTCGACAATCAACAGCCCGGCCGAACGCACGGGCCCGGCCTCGCCGCCCGCCTCCAGCCCGGCCAGCAGCGCCGCGATCAACCGGTCGCCCAGTTCAACGTCGGCCATGGCGGCGAAGCGCGCCTGAATCGCGGCGGGAACGCCCGTTTCCGCAAGCAGGTTGCCCGCCGCAACCGCATCCGGACCCTCGGCCGAGGCATGAATGCCCAGCGTATGGCGCCCGGAATGAACGGCGGTGCGTCCCGCCGAATCGACCAGCGCCAATTGGCGATATTCAACCGTCGGCCCGGCCTGTTCCTTCAGTTTTGCGAGGGCTTCGGGCGCGGCCAGCCCGTCCTGCATGAAATCCAGGCCTATTGTCCCAAGTCGCGGATCGGTGATGTTCTGACTGGCCGCCACCCCCACCCCGGCCCTGGCATGGGCGCAGCGCGCGGCCACGGCGGGCGACGAGGACGACACGGCGATGCCGAATTGCCCGGTACGGGCGCAACGGGCAGCGATGGAAAAAGTCATGTCACCCTCCCTTAAGCGCGTTCGTCGGGGATAACGGCCGTTACGTCGATTTCCATCAGCCATTCCTGCTTGGCCAAACCGCTGACGATGATGCCGGTGGAAACCGGATAGACGCCCTTCAGCCAACGCCCGACCACCCGGTAAACCGGTTCGCGATATTCGCGGTCGGTGATGTAGATGACGATCTTCACCACGTCACGCAATTCCGCCCCGGCCTCTTCCAGCAATTGTTTCACATTCGCCAGGGCCTGTTCGGTCTGGGCGGCGGGATCGCCGATCCCGACCGTCCGGCCGTCGAAATCCGTGCCGACCTGGCCACGCATATAGACCGTGTTTCCGGCCCGCACCGCCTGGCACAGATCATTGTCCAGCGACTGGTCGGGATAGGTTTCCTTGGTGTTGAATTTACGGATTCTGGTATGGGTCGTCATTTCTTGCCCTCCTTGCCAAGAACCCGATCGGAAATTCCGGCCGACTTGCGGACGAAATCGGTCGGCCCGCCGAAATCGAAATTCCGATAGACCGCCGCCAGATGCGCGAAAGGCGGCGATTGGGCAAAAAGCTGAAAGGTCAGGCGGTGCCCGGCGTAATCGGAATTGATCAGGTCGCGGGCGAAGGCCAGCAATTTACGCCGGTCCTCGGCGACCCATTCGTCGTTTATGCCGTAGAACTTGTCCAGCCAGGGTGCGGTATCGGCATCGCGGAAGGCGGCAACATCGGGGGTGACGCAAATCTGCCCGCCACAGAGTTCGCGGGCGAGATGCATCGCGGTGGGCAAGCCCGTGCAGGCGTGAACGCGCCCGGTATAGAGCAACGACTGATTGGGCATCAGCAACCCCGCGGGGCTCTGTTCCGCCAGCGCGATGGCGGCGGTCAGATGGGCGTGAATGCCCTCGCGATAGACGGCAAGCTGGGCCAGCTTTTCCTGTACCGCCTGCTGTTTTTCAAGGCCGGTCTGGCGCACATTCAAAAGCGCCGCGCCGATCAGCATGTCGGCCACGCGCAAATTGCGCTGAACAAAGGCAAAGGCGCTGTAGCGGTGCAGCGTGGCGCGGATAAAGGTTGCCGCCTTCGTATGACGGTAAAACAGCACATTTTCCCATGGAATCAGTACGTTATCGAAAATAACCAGCGCGTCTACTTCGTCGAAGCGATTGGATAGCGGGTAGTCTTCCGCCGGCGCGCGACCGGCAAACCCGGTGCGGCAGATGAATTTCAGAT
>JAOUMF010000061.1 GCA_029881615.1 Alphaproteobacteria bacterium
GTCGAGGCTCGACCGCATTGGCAAGCCATGCCGGCGGCGCCAAAACCGATCCGCCAGGCGGTTCCGGCTGCATGGGAATGCCGGCAGGCATAGACGGCGCACGCGGCATAGCGATATCGGGATATTTTACGGTATCGGGCACAGGCGGCGTCAGGGCCGCCAGCCACTGCACATCCGACTCGCGGGGCAGGGTTATGAATTCGGACTCCGCGTCGGGCGAAGCGGCGATGACCGTTCCCGTCGGCCGCGCGGCGATAAGATCAACAAGGGGCGGATGATGGTCGCGGAATGAAAGGGTCGGAAAGCTGTCTTCATTCCCCCTGTCGCCCGTTTCCGGCCAGTTCGTCAGCCCCAGGATCGTGATTGCGGCAATGGCCAGCAACGCGGCCGCGCCCCGATACAACGGCGTCAGATTGAACCGCGGCAGTACCACCTGGCTATTTGCGCCCACCCAAATTCGGATCAGGGAAATCAGCAAATAGCGTCGAACCGGCAACCAGGCCTGGCGAACGGCAGAAATAACGGCAAATCCCCGCGCCCGATATCCCAAAGCCAAGACGCGCATTCGCGCGACAACAACCGTCAAGAATTCAGTTGCCCGGGATAATGCAGGCACCATGTCGAGACGAAGCCGCAAATGCCGCCACACCAGCAACCGATAGCGGCGCACCGCGGCAATCATGCTCAGGCTCTGGCGCATGAAGCTTCCGGCGAACGCGCGCGCATACAAGAAGGCGGCTTCCGCCGCCCGCGATATCCACGAAATCACTACGCCGGTTTTTTCCGCGAAAATTCTGCGCGATAAAACAAATATCAACAGCAGAACGGCGGATCCATGTTGCAGATTACGGGTAAGCTTGGAAAACAACGGCCACGCAACAGCACGCGGCGCCGGAATAGCTCTCCGCCGCCGGCGGACATGCCGCCTGTTCACGATGGCTCTGGAAGCGTTGCTTCTTTTACGCATGCTTTCCTCTGTTACCCGGCTACCCGCAGCCTACAGAAGAAAGCCTAACCGTCCAATCGTTTCGAAATTATTGAAATTTCTTGAAATTCCAGGACCGGCCGTCAGACTTCCGCCATTTCGCCGGCCAATCCCTTGAGGATCGGGCAATCCGGGCGGTCGTCACCATGACAGCGCTTCGTCAAATGGGTCAGCGTATCCCGCATCTTTTTCAATTCCTCGATCTTGCGATCCACCTGCTCAATATGCGACAGCGCCAGCGCCTTTACGTCGCCGCTGGCCCGTTTCTGGTCACGCCACAGGTCGAGCAGCAAACCCACGTCTTTCACACTGAAACCCAGATTACGCGAATGATGGATGAAACGCAGGGTCTCCACATCCTTGTCACCATATCTGCGATAACCGCTATCGGTTCGGCTGGCCTCGGGAATCAGGCCAATGCTCTCATAATAGCGGATGGTCTTGGCGCTGACTCCGGAACGCTTCGCCACTTGCCCAATATTCATCTTAATTCTCCGTAACTCTCTTCAGTATTTTGTATTATCGAGATGTTTTGATGCCTTTGCCGTCCATGAACGCAACATCAAAGCATTGCTGACCACGCTGACGCTGCTGAAGGCCATGGCCGCGCCGGCCACGATGGGGCTGAGGAATCCCAAAGCCGCCAGCGGAATCCCGATAACGTTGTAGATAAAGGCCCAAAACAGGTTCTGATATATCTTCCGGCCCGTGGCGCGGCTGACATCGATGGCGTCGGCGGCGAGTCGAGGGTCCGAACGCATCAGGGTGACCCCCGCCGTCTCCATGGCGATATCCGTGCCCGATCCCATGGCAAGCCCGATATCGGCCGCCGCCAGCGCCGGCGCGTCGTTCACGCCATCGCCCACCATGGCGACCACCCTGCCCTCGGCCCGAAGCCGTTCGACCTCGGCTGCCTTGCCTTCCGGCAGCACCTCGGCGCGGAAGTCATCCAGGCCGAGTCGCCGGGCAATCGCCGCCGCCGTGCGCTGATTGTCACCGGTCAGCATGATCACGGCGATGCTCCGTGCATGCAGGACTTCAAGCGCCGCCACCGCTTCCGGCCGCAACTGGTCGGCCACGGCGATGGCGCCAAGTACCTGTTTATTCCCGTCGGCAGCCCACATGACCGTCTTGCCGTCCTGCTCCAGCGCCGCGACGCGATCTTCAAGCGCCGTCATGTCAGCCCCGGCCTCTTCCATCAGTCCCCGATTGCCGACCCACAGCCCATGCCCTGCGATCCGCGCGGTCAGGCCCCGTCCGCCAATCCGGCTGAAGCTATCCACCGCGTCGAGTTCAAGATTGCGCGCCGCCGCCATGCCCAGAACGGCCTTGGCCAATGGATGTTCGCTTCCCTGCTGCGCCGCCGCGACCAGCCGCAAGAGCCCTTCCTCGGCCATATGCGATGACGGCAGGATGTCGGTGACTTCCGGGCGCCCAATGGTCAGCGTGCCGGTCTTGTCGAAGATGATGGTATCGACCGCCCCGGCGCGTTCCAGCGCCTCAACATCCTTGATCAGGATACCGGCGCGCGCGGCCGCCCCGGTCCCCGCCATGATCGCGGTCGGGGTCGCAAGGCCTAGCGCGCAGGGACAGGCAATCACCAGCACCGACACGGCGGCGATTATGCTCTGTTCAATTGTGCCGCCCGCCAGCAGCCAGCCCAGCGCCGTAACGATGGCAATCGCCACCACTGCCGGCACGAATATGTTGGTGACCCTGTCGACAAGCCGCTGCACCGGCGGTTTGGCGGCCTGTGCGCCTTCGACCAGCGCGATGATCCGCTCCAGCGTCGATTCCTTCCCCACTGTCGTGGTTTCGATCCGCAGCAGTCCGTCACCATTGACGCTGCCGCCAGTCACCCGGTCGCCGGGTTCCTTGGCCACCGGGATGCTCTCGCCGGTCAACAGCGACTCATCCACCGCGCTCTCGCCTGACAGGATGGCGCCGTCTACGGGAATTCTATCGCCCGGCCGTACAACCACAATTTCACCCGTCAGCACCGACGTAGCCGGAATGGTCACGACCAAGCCATCGCGCTCAACATGGGCCTGGTCTGGCCGCAGCTTCATGAGTTGGCGGATCGCCGCCGACGTCCCGCGCCGTGCCCGCGCCTCAAGCCATTTACCCAGCTTGATCAACGTAATGATGGCAGCCGACGCCTCGAAATAGAGATGCATCCCGGCGCCCGCGGCAACGGCGAAAAGGTTATAAACGCTGAGCCCGAAGGCGGCGCTGGTGCCTAGCGCCACCAGCAAATCCATGGTCCCGGTCAAGGATTTCAACGCCTTCCAGGCACCGATATAAAAATTCCAGCCAATCGCGAACTGCACGATTGCCGCTATGCCCAGCTGCCAAATCCCCGGCAACGCAAAATCCACACCCGCCAGATGCCCGAACATGGGCAGGACCAGCGGCAGCGACAACAACGCCGACGCCGCGACAATCAGCATTTCCCGCCGGTCGGCGGCGGCTGCGCGTTCTTCGTCGGGCGCGCCTTCCTCCGCCATTTCAGCGCCGTAACCCGCATCCTCGATAACCCGGATAAGGTCGGCGGTCGAAACGCCGGTGGATGTAATCCTCGCCGATTCGGTCGCCAGATTAACGCTGGCATCCAGCACGCCGGGCAGCTTCTTCAAGGCCTTTTCCACATGCCCGACACAGGCAGAACAGGTCATCCCCGTCACTGACAGGGTTACCTCGTCGGCGATGACATCATAGCCGGCGTCCTCGATCGCGCGAGCCAGATCGGCAACGGCGACGCCGTTACCGAAATCCACACTCGCCTGTTCCGTACCCAGATTGACCGTCGCGTCGATAACGCCGGGCACCTTCCTGAGGGCTTTTTCCACATGGCCGACACAGGCGCTGCATGTCAGGCCGCCTACTTTCAGTCTGGCATGGCCAGTCGCCACGTCTTCTGTCTTGTGCGCCAGATCCGTTGCGGTCATGTGAGCATTCCTTCTTTAAGGATAGTTATTCAGGCCGTCAGGCTGCCTTCGCCGGATAACCTGCTTCCGTAACGACTTCGGCCAGTTTCGCGGCATCCGTCTCGGCGCCAAAGCGGATTTCCGCCGTCGCGGAATCAAGATCGACCTTGGCTTCGATCACGCCCGGCGCTGCATCCAGGGCTTTCTGAACCCTGCCCACGCAATGCCCACATGTCATGCCTTCAACCTTGAGCATCACCTTGTTTTCAGTATTGTCCGTCATGATTTGATCCTCTCGACATGTATGGATTCCGTATAACGGACTTGAAATATAAGGGTTCCACAAGCTGGAAGGTCAATGACAAACTTTCCAAAAACTGGAGACTTGATATTTCCCGAAGCGGCCTTTCTTCCGTCTCTCCGAAAAGGCTGCTATAAAGCGGCTGGCCGCATGCGGCGTGAACTTGTGCCAGGGAAACGTGATGCTTCTTCTCATCGATAATTACGACAGCTTTACCTATAACCTGGTCCATTTCCTGGGCGAACTGGGCGCCGAGGTCACGGTACGCCGCAACGACGCGTTGACCGCCGACGAAGCCATGCAAATGAACGTCAAAGGCATCGTGCTGTCGCCGGGCCCCTGCGATCCCGACCAGGCGGGCATCTGCATGGAGCTGGTAAAGAAGGCAGCGGGCAGATTGCCGCTACTGGGCGTCTGCCTTGGCCATCAAGCCATTGGCCAGGTATTCGGCGGCAAGGTGGTGCGTGCCCCCAAGCCCATGCATGGCAAGATCAGCCAGATCAGCCACAACGGCACCGGCCTGTTCGAGGGCCTGCCCAACCCGGTCACCGCCACCCGCTATCATTCGCTGGTGGTAGAGCGTGAAAGCCTGCCCGATTGCCTGGAAATCACCGCCGAATGCGACCGGGGTCTGATCATGGGGCTGCAGCACAAGGAACTGCCGATCCACGGCGTCCAGTTTCACCCCGAAAGCATCGCCACCGAACACGGCCACGCCCTGCTGGCCAATTTCCTGAAAATCGCCGGGTACGAGGCTGTTCCGGCGTAAAGTCCCGATCGGGAAGGCACGGCGACATCGCCCGACAGGATGGACCGCGCCAATCGCAATTAGATTAAAGATTTGTGGCCAACGCGTCCCGGGGCTTGTTATATCAACCCAACAATACAGACATTGGGGTTTTGCATGACTGGGGACATTCAGGATTTCAGGCAATTACTGGCCAAGGTGGCCGATGGGAACGCGCTGAGCGAGCAGGAAGCCGAGCGCGCCTTCGATATCATGATGTCGGGCGACGCCACGCCGGCGCAGATGGGCGCCTTCCTGATGGCGCTGCGGGTGCGCGGCGAAACCATTGACGAGATCACCGGCGCCGTGCGCGTGATGCGCGCCAAGGCAATACCCGTGACCGCGCCCGAGGGCGCGATGGATATCGTCGGCACCGGCGGCGATGCGTCAGGCACCTACAATGTTTCCACGACGACCGCGCTGGTCGTGGCCGGTTGCGGCGTGCCGGTGGCCAAGCATGGCAACCGCGCAGCCTCATCCAAATCCGGCGCGGCGGACGTGTTGTCGGCCCTGGGCGTCGATGTCGACGCCGATTTCGAGAAGGTCGAGCAGGCGATCCGCGAGGCCAATATCGGCTTCCTGATGGCGCAGAGACATCACGGCGCGATGCGAAATGTAGGGCCCACGCGTGTCGAGCTAGGCACCAGAACTATTTTTAACATCCTTGGCCCCCTCTCCAACCCCGCCTCGGTCAAGCGGCTCCTGGTCGGCTGCTTCTCGCGCCACTGGATCGAGCCCATGGCACAGGTGCTCGGCAAGCTCGGCGCAGAGCGCGCCTGGGTCGTCCATGGCAGCGACGGGCTGGACGAACTCACCACCACCGGACTCAGCTATGTGGTGGAGTACAAGGATGGCGCGGTATCCGCCTTCGAGATTGGCCCGAACGATGCCGGCCTGCCGACTGCAAAACCGGAAGACCTGAAGGGCGGTACGCCGGAAGAGAACGCAGCAGCCCTGCGCGGCGTGCTGGACGGCAATACCGGCGCCTACCGCGATATCGTGCTCTTTAATGCCGCCGCCGCCCTGGTCGTGGCTGGCAAGGCCGCCGATTTACGCGAGGGCGCCAAGATCGCCGCCGACTCCATCGATTCCGGCAGGGCCCGAAATGCCTTGGCCAAACTGGTCTCGATCGCCGGCATCGAGCCGGAGTGACCATGAGCGACGTCCTGACCAAAATCTGCGCCGACAAGCGCGAGCACATTGCCGCATCGAAACAGGCTTGTCCGCAGGCCGATATGGAAAAACGCGCCGCGCAAGCCTCGGCCCCGCGCGGTTTTGCGAACAGACTGGCGGATTCGGTCGCGGCCGGGCGCTACGGACTGATAGCCGAGATCAAGAAAGCCTCGCCAAGCAAGGGACTGATCCGTCCTGATTTCGATCCCCCTGCCCTGGCCCGCGCCTATGAACAGGGCGGCGCCAGTTGCCTGTCGGTACTGACCGACGAGCCTTATTTCCAGGGGCATGACGATTATCTGGTCGCGGCACGCGCGGCGGTAGCTCTGCCGGCGCTGCGCAAGGATTTCATGCTCGACCCCTACCAGGTCTATGAGGCTCGCGCCCTGGGCGCCGACTGTATCCTGCTGATCATGGCCGCGCTGGAAGATGCGCAGGCCAACGAGCTGGAAGCGCTGGCCCAGGAATTGGGCATGGATGTGCTGGTCGAGGTGCATAACGCACCCGAGATGGACCGGGCGCTAAAGCTGAAATCCCGCCTTATCGGCGTCAACAACCGCAACCTCAAAACCCTAGCGGTCGATATCGCCACCACCGAGGCGCTGGCCCCGATGGTGCCCGCGGATCGCATGCTGGTCTGCGAGAGCGGCCTCTATACGCCCGGGGATCTGGCCCGCATGGCCAAGGCTGGCGCGCGCTGCTTCCTGATCGGCGAATCGTTGATGCGCCAGGAAGACGTGGCGGCGGCCACGGCGGCGCTGCTGGCCGATCCCATCCCCGCCTGAACGGAAGGACACCGACATTGTCTGAATTCACCCATTTCGATGCCGAAGGCAAGGCCCTGATGGTCGATGTCTCGGACAAGGACATTACCGAGCGCACAGCCACGGCCGTCGGCAGCGTCCTGATGGAGCCGGCAACGGTGGCCAAGATCATGGAGGGCGGATTCAAGAAGGGCGATGTGCTGTCGGTGGCGCGACTGGCCGGCATCATGGGTGCCAAGCGCACGCCGGACCTGATCCCGCTCTGCCACCCGCTGGCGCTGACCTCGGTCAAGGTGGATCTCGCGGTCGACGAGGAACGGAATGCCGTGGATATCACCGCGACCTGCAAGCTGAAGGGCCGCACCGGCGTCGAGATGGAGGCTTTGACCGCGGTCTCGGTGGCGGCGCTGACGGTCTACGACATGTGCAAGGCGGTGGACCGCGGCATGCGGATCACCGAAATCCGCCTTGTCCACAAGGCCGGCGGGAAATCCGGCGAATACAGGGCCGATTGATGCTGTCCGTCGAACAGGCCCTCGAACGCATCCTTGGCGCCATGGCGCCATTGCCGGCCGAACAGATCAGCGTCGCCGACGGGTTGGGCCGCGTTCTTGCCCAGGATATTGTCGCCCGCCGCACCCAGCCGCCCGCCGCCATGTCGGCAATGGATGGTTATGCCGTGCGGGCGCGCGACGTGGCCGAGGTTCCGGCCAAACTGAAGATCGTCGGCCAGGCCCCCGCCGGCGGCGCGTGGCAAGGCACGCTCGGCGAGGGCGAAGCGGTACGGATTTTCACCGGCGGCCCGGTGCCCGACGGAGCCGACACGGTGATCATGCAGGAAAATACCGAGGCCGGCGACGGTACGGTAACGGTGCTTACTGGCGCGCCGAAGGGCCGATTCGTGCGCCCCGCGGGCCTGGATTTCAGCGAGGGCGACGTTCTGCTAAGTGCCGGACGCCTGTTGACCGCGCGCGATGTCGCCCTGGCGGCGGCGATGAACACACCCTGGATAATGGTCCGCCGCCGCCCGCGCGTCGCCATCCTGGTCACCGGCGACGAGGTCGTCATGCCCGGCGATCCCATGACTCCCAATCAGATCATCAGTTCCAACAGTCTCGGCATGGCCGCCATGGTTACGGTATTCGGGGGCGAGCCCTGTATGCTGGGCATCGCGCCCGATGACCGAGAGGCGCTGGCCTCGATGGCCGCCGGGGCCAGGGGCGCCGACCTGCTGCTGACCAGCGGCGGCGCATCGGTCGGCGACCATGACCTCGTGCAGAGTGTGCTGGGCGAGATCGGTTTCGAATTGGGGTTCTGGAAGATCGCCATGCGCCCGGGCAAGCCGCTGATCTTCGGCCATGTCGGCGATACGCCAGTGCTTGGCCTGCCGGGCAACCCGGTCTCGGCACTGGTCTGTTCCATGCTCTTCCTGCGTCCGGCACTGGCGCGCATGCTGGGAATGGACGCCAAGGACGGCGGGC
>JAOUMF010000663.1 GCA_029881615.1 Alphaproteobacteria bacterium
ATCCGGCAATAATTTCACCTATTACGCGTGATACGTGCAATCATCAAGCGATAAATAACAACATCGACAAACCGCCGGATTCGCGGCCACGTAATCGGGTGCATCGTGCGTCCATCGCCCGAATCTCCATTACCATGGCCCTCGCAGGCGACCGTCCGCCTAATCCAGAATCACTTCACCATCGCGAACCGATACGGCAACCGACGCCAGAGACTTGCCGCGACATGGGCCCAACACACAATAGCCGTCCTCGACACGAAATTCGGCGCCATGCGTCGCACAAAGGATATGGCTCTTGTCCAGACTCATGAACTGGTTTTCGACCCAGTCAAGGGGCGAGGCCGCGTGCGGGCATGAATTCACATATCCATATGCCCCGTCGCCCCGGCGAACTACTAAAATGCCATCTCCGCCATCGTCAGGCTCAAATCCCCGGCCTTCGCCGTCGGGAATATCATCCAGCCGGCAAAGCACACGACTCACGCTTTCGTTTCCCCCATGGAACAAATCAATGCCCAGGAATCTTCATCGATCGGCATGACCGACAGTCGCGACTGCCGAATCAGCGCCAGATCCTGAAGTTTTGGCTCGCCCTTGATATCGGCAAGACTTACAGGCCTGTTCATCGGCGCCAGCGTCTTCACGTCAACCATGCCAAAGCGACCCGAAGCATCGGAAGGGTCCGGGTAATATTCCCGCGAAACCTCAACGATACCGACAATCAGCTTCTCCTTGACGGAATGATAGAAGAAGGCACGATCGCCAATCCGCATGGCCTTCATGTTATTGGCGGCCTGATAGTTACGCACGCCATCCCAATGAGTCACGCCATCGCGCACCTGATCGTCCCACGACCAAGAGCCCGGTTCCGTCTTAATCAGCCAAAAGGCCATCGCATCCCCCGTATCGCCCGGATTTCAAATCGTGCGGGAATGTGCCACAGGATCACGGATCAGGAAAGCTCTCAAACGGGCGGCGCCTTTCCCTCGACAACGGTCGACAGCGCCACCGACGAAACGGTGCGCCCCAGATCACGAAACCGATCGATAACCCGCTCCAGATGTTCCACCGACCCCACGGCCACCTTGACGTAAAAACAGTCTTCGCCGGTGACGTGATGACAATCGATAACCTCGGGCAGGTCATGGGCCAGACGCCGTACCGCCTGGTATTTCTCGCCAGGGCAGGTGATACGCATGAAAGCGGTAATACCCCAACCCAGCTTCGTCCGATCGACCACCGCCCGCCAGCCGGTGATCAGCCCGACATCTTCCATCCGGCGAACCCGGTCGGCCACCGCGGGCGCCGACAGCCCGACCCGTCGACCCAGCTCGCTAAATCCGATACGACCCTCGGCTTGCAGCGCCGCCAGAATAGTCCGCCCCGTATCGTCAAGGTCACTTTCAATAGAAAGGCTAGCCATTCCATAAACCTTAATTAACATAGAATATGTACATGATAACCTTTATTTCAATGTTTTCAACTGCGATCTACCAATATAACCTAAGGCAATAAGATCACAGGACCTTCAAAATGATGGCTTTGGAAATAGACACGCTCACCTTGTTCGCAAAGGCGCTGGGAATAGGGCTTCTGCTGGCGGTTCCGGTGGGACCGATCGGGTTATTGTGCCTGCGACGCAGCCTGACCATGGGCATGACGGCAGGCATGGCGGTCGGCCTGGGCGCGGCCACGGCCGACGCCATCTATGCCGGGATTGCCGCCTTCGCCATGGGGGCCGCGGCCCCCTTCATCGCGGATGCCGGCTGGCTTGGCATCGTTGGCGGCTTGATGCTGATCGGCATCGGACTGAAGGACATCGCGCATCGCGACGCGGCCCCCGTTCCGCCGACATTACGCGGCCATGCGGGCGCATATGCGGGAACCGTGCTGCTTACCTTGACCAATCCCGCGACGATGTTGACCTTCGCGGCGATTATCGTCGGGCTGGGCTTGGTACCCGATATGGCCTCCATGGGCGACGGGCTGGTCTTCATGGCCGGGGTATTCCTGGGGTCCACCGCCTGGTGGGTGGTGCTCAGCAGGACCGGCGGCAAACTGGGAAACCACCTGCCGCCCGCCGCCATTGGCTGGACCCGCCGCGTCGCCGGCGCCGTCTTTATCGGCTTCGGCATCTACGCGTTGCCATGGGGATGATTCGCTCCGGCGATA
>JAOUMF010000664.1 GCA_029881615.1 Alphaproteobacteria bacterium
CGCGGATCGTTGCCGAGGCCGAGGAGGCGGAGCTTGCGGTCACCCGGCTGAACGAGACTCCACGCGGAACCCTGCGGGTAGACGTTCCCGTGAATTTCGGGATGCAATATCTGGCGCCACTATTGCCTCCCTTCATGCTGGCCCATCGGGAACTGAAGGTGGATATGAGCTTCAATGACCGGTTCGTGGATCTGGTGGATGAAGGCCACGACCTCGCGGTGCGCATCGGGCAACTGCCGGATTCCAGTTTGATCGCCCGCAAACTGGCGGAATCCGGCTCGGTGATCTGCGCCGCGCCGGAATACTGGAACAAGCATGGCCGGCCGTCACACCCTTCTGAACTCGCGGAGCATAACTGCTTCGCCTACAGCTATCTGGCCACCGGAAATGAATGGCGGCTCAAGGGGCCGGAGGGTGAGGTGGCTGTGCGCGTGTCCGGCTCGTTGACCGCCAACAACGGCGATGTTCTGCGTCAGGCTGCGGTGGCCGGGTTGGGAGTCATTGCCTCGCCGACCTTCATGGTCTGCGACGACCTTCGCGACGGGCGGCTGGAACAGGTGTTGCGGGATTACGAGCCACCCAACCGTGGCATTTACGCCGTCTATCCTCATAATAGGCACTTGTCGGCAAAGGTGCGGGTCTTCGTGGATTACCTGGTCGAGGCGCTGGCCTCTCCGCCGTGGGGCGATGCCTGCTGATCCACATGCCGCAGTCGCCCTTGCGCGAATCGCAAGCGCGGCATTACAGGACAGTCGTTCTTGGTGTTTTTAATGCCTTGTCAATGTTTGGCTGATTATAGTTTGTCCGCGCCAAATTCAGGGCGCTTTTTTTTGGGCAAAACAACTAGGATAGGGATAATGAAAAAGCTGTTTGTGTTTGCGGTTGCGATGATCGCATCGACACCGGCCTTGGCCGAGGGCCTCTATGTTGGCGGTTTCATCGGGCCGGCGGCCGTCGGTTCATCCGACCTCAGGGCACCTGCCGGTGGCGGCACCGTCGGTATCGAGTTCGACACGGGTCTGAAAGCCGGCGTGATGCTCGGCACGTGGGTCGGCGATCATGTGCGGATCGAGGGTGAATTTGCGTTCGGCTCGGTGCCGGTGGCGAGTATCAACAGTACCGCGGTTGACGGCAATGTCGAGACGTTGTTTCTGGGCGCTAATGTGATTTATGATTTCTCGGGCGACCGCTTTATCCCGCATCTCGGCGCGGGCCTCGGCGTAATCAATATCGACGCCAGCGATGTCAACGATGGCGGCGCGCCTGTTTTCGAAGGTGGAACCGTGACCGGTGCCTTGCAGCTTATTGCCGGCGTGGACATCCCGGTGGGATCGGTCGTCTTGTTCGCCGATTACCGCGGTATGGTCACGCCATACTTCGATCTCCACCAGGTGTCGACGGGCGACCCGTACACGATGTTGAACGGGTTCATGACCAACAGCGTTATGTTCGGCGTTAAGGCCAGTTTCTGATCTGGTCGTCCGGGCGTGACAGGACAGCCATACAGGCCCCGTTTCCGAAAGCGGTAGTAGGCGACGAGGAAACGGGGCCGCATGGTAAAACTGCACAAGTCACGAGATCGGGCAGGATAATGCGGTAATGCGGGACAAAACATTCCGCTGGAATTTTCAAGGATATTTTCGATCAAGATGCGGACCTCCGTGGACCGTCTGGCGGTCGCCCTCGATCCCACCCCGTGAGATGCCCCTGCTGACGCTCGCTTTGGCCTTTCTTTACAGCCGAGGGTCGACTGGTTCGCTTTCCAGGGCCAGCACGGCAAAGACGCATTCATGCACGCGGTAGAGCGGTTCGCCCTCGGCGAAACGCTGCAGCGCCTCCATCCCCAGTGCGAATTCACGCAGCGCCAGCGAGCGTTTGTGTGACAGGCCGCGCCGGCGCAAACGTTCCAGGTCGGTGGGCGCGGTATATTCGGGGCCATAGATGATGCGCAGATATTCGCGCCCTCGGCATTTCACCGCCGGCTGCACCAGCCCGCGGCCATCGCGCTGAATCCAGTCCAGCGGCTTGACCACCATGCCCTCGCCGCCGGCCGCCGTCATTTCCTCCCACCAGCGGGTCGCCTCGGCCTCGCTGGCCGGGTCGGCCAGATCGACGATGCGATGTGCCGTGGCCATGATCAGCTTCGGGTCTTGCGCGGCCAGTTCG
>JAOUMF010000665.1 GCA_029881615.1 Alphaproteobacteria bacterium
GCGCGGACGGTTCGATCACGCGTACCGTATCGCGTTTTTCATTTGCGTTGTGGCGAGTGACGGCGGTCATACCGCCATAGGGTGGCGGCGTCGAGGATGCCCCCTGATATAGTGGCGCCGCGGAGGAGGCTTGATAAGTCGGTGGCGTTGCCAGGGCATTGGCGGGTTGTTGTGGCGGCGCCATTGCAACGGTTACGCCCGCGGCGGGGGCAAGGGTTTCGACGCTGACCGGTATGCTGGGTGAGGCTTCAGGAGCGACGGGCCCGAATGCCAAAAGATCCTTGGCCGAGGCGCCGGCCGCCAGGGCGGCCTGTCGCGATTCTTCCGGCAGCAGCCGGACTTGTACCATAGCCGTGCCATGGGCGGTGACCCCTAGCAACTCGGCGGCGCGTTTGGATAGGTCGATGATGCGCCCGCGGACGAACGGGCCGCGATCATTGATGCGAATGATGAGGCTGCGACCATTTTCGAGGTTGGTAACCCGCACAACGCTGGGTAACGGTAATGTTTTGTGCGCGGCACTGACCAGCGTCATATCGAAAATTTCGCCATTCGCGGTCTTCTTGCCGTGAAAATTCGGCCCATACCATGAGGCCAAACCGCGTTCATTATAGCCGATATCGACTTTAGGGTAATACCATTGCCCTTCAACCTGATAGGCTTTCCCGACCTTGTAATCACCGGGAACGAACTGTTTGGGTGTGCCGGGTTTGCCTGGGGCTGCGACGCAGGCGGCAAGCAGCAACGCGGTCATGGCCATGACCAGCCATGGAATTATACGTTGCGCGGATACAGCCCGTCTGTTCATTTCAAAAACATCACGGTTTTCTTGCCACTGATTCTGTCCGACAGATAGCCGACGGTCAAAGCAAAAAAGTCCGACCGGTTCCATTTCAGGATGGCCCGGAAATTTTCGTAAACGAGAAATGCCGGCCCGTCAGCGCCCGCCGGCATGATGATCGATCCGGTAATGTCGACCCGTGGCAAATCACGACCGCCGCTGCGGCGAACGCCGATGGTCTGCCATTCGGCCAGTGTCTTGCTGGTTTCATGGCCGACCAGGGTCATATCGAAAGCATCGGGCAGTAGCACCGGTCTTCCCCAGATTCTGCCCTTCACCCAGCCATTCCGACGCATCAGGTTGGCCGCCGACGCGAATACGTCTGACTGGGTTTTCCATATATCCTTGCGCCCATCATGATTATCATCGACTGCTGCGTTTAGAAAGCTCGAGGGCATGAACTGGCATTGTCCCATGGCGCCGGCCCAGGATCCGATCATGTTGGCGGCGCTGATATGTCCCTGATCGATAATCGTCAGCGCGTTTATTAATTCCTGGCGGAAAAAATTGCTGCGCCGACCGTCATGAGCCAGAGTTGCCAAGGCGGGGATTACTTCAAAACCACCCGTCAGCCGGCCAAAATCCGTTTCAACCGCCCATAGCGCCACGATTACTTGCGGCGGGACGCCGTATTTGGCGGAGACCCTGTTCAGTAACTTGCGATGTTCCGCCAGCTTTCTCTTGCCCCTGGCAATGCGATCGTCCGAACCGACATTGTTCAGATATTCGCGAAAGGTAAGGGAGAACTCTGGCTGTTTACGATCGAGTTCTATGACCCTGGGGATCGGTTCAATGCTGCCGAGCGCCGTTTCGATGGTTGTGGGCGTAATGCCTGCCGTTCTCGCATCAATCTTGAATTGTTCGAGCCAGTCGGAAAAGGACTCGGTCGGCGTGTAGTCTTCGGTTTTTGCAGACTCGGCGGCAATTGAAGGTGTGCTCCCCGTAAAGATAACGGCAAGCATGACCAGCTTGATCAGCAGGTGTCGAGACATTCCTTACCCTTTAAAACTCAAGACATAACTACCAGACCTTGTGCCATAGCACCCGATTACTGGCAATATCTTCCGTGGAAGCTATTGGCTCACGATTACGCGAACAGCGTGGCGCGGAGATGGCAATTCCAGGTTATCGTTCCGGCAGGATAGCGGTAGACGCGCGCGTTGTCAGGCATTAGATATGGCCCGTTCAAGAATGGATGGGTGGCCGAGTGGTTGAAGGCACCGGTCTTGAAAACCGGCAGGCGTTTGCGCGTCTCGTGGGTTCGAATCCCACCCCATCCGCCACCCTACGCCTTCGGCTTCGGGGGGCAGCCACCCCGAAGGC
>JAOUMF010000666.1 GCA_029881615.1 Alphaproteobacteria bacterium
CGCCGAATAGACTTTCTCGTCCATCATCACCGCCGAAATCGGCAGGTAGGACGATGACAGGGCCTTCGCCATGGTCATCATGTTCGGCTTGATGTTGAAGGTTTCCGACCCGAAGGTATTGCCGGTACGATGGAAGCCGCAGATCACTTCGTCGGCGATCAGCAGAACGTCGTACTTGTTCAAAACGGCCTGGATCTTCTCCCAGTAGGTCTTGGGCGGTACGATAACGCCGCCGGCGCCCATGATGGGTTCGCCTATCATCGCAGCGACCGTGTCGGGGCCTTCGGCGAGGATCAGTTTTTCGAGATTGGCGGCCATGCGGGTCGCGAAATCCTCCTCGCTCTCGCCATCCGCGCCGTTATGGTAATAATGCGGGCAATCGGCATGCAGGATGTTCTTGATCGGCAGATCGAAATCCATGTGGTTCGCCGGCAGGCCGGTCATGCTGGCCGATGCGACGGTAACGCCGTGATAAGCCTTCATGCGGCTGATGATCTTCTTCTTTTCGGGGCGGCCCAGGGCATTGTTGTAATACCAGACAATCTTGACCACCGTATCGGTCGCTTCAGAACCGGAGTTGGCGAAGAAAACATGCGACATCGGCACCGGCGCCAGCTCTTTCAGCCGCTCCGCCAGTTCGATCAGCGGCATATGGCTCTTGGAGGCGAAGGAATGATAGTAGGGCAGCTCGCGCATCTGGCGCGCCGCCGCCTCGACCAGCCGCTCTTCGCTGAAGCCAAGCGAAGTGGACCACAGCCCTGCCAAGCCCTCGATATAGCCTTTGCCGGTGTTGTCGTAGACCCAGACACCTTCACCCCGCGTAATGACGACTGGCCCTGTTTCCTCATGTTTGACGAGGTTGGTATAGGGATGCAGTACGTTCGCGATATCCCGGCTTTCCGGGGAGTTTCCGGCTGAAATGGCCATGTTACTTTTTCCTTTGTTCTGGACTGGTCGTTGCCGGGCAGCCCCAGCGAAGGCGCTAAATTACACCGGCACGCGGGGAAGTCAAAGGGAAGTGAGGCCGGATTGACAGCATCAAACCGACGAGCCTAGCTTGCGGGTAGATTAACTGGAAGCGGGTGGAGCGGCGACGAGTGAATATTCGGCGTTATCTTACAGCGGTATTGCTTTGTGTGATTTTTGCCGGTGAAGCCTCGGCGCAAGTGAAGACTCTTGTTTTTTGTTCCGAGGAAAGCCCGGATATTTTTAATCCGCAGCTTTCATATCGTCAGGCCACTTTTGACGCGACCTCGCGCCAGATCTATGACCGACTGGTCGTCTATAAGCCGGGGACGGCTGAAATCGCTCCGTCGCTCGCCACATCCTGGCAGGTCTCGGATGACGGGCTTCGTTATGAATTCAAGCTCCGGGAAAACGTGTCATTCCATGAATCGCGCGATTTCAATCCATCACGCCCTTTCGCCGCCGAGGATGTTGTGTTCAGCTTTATGCGTCAACTGGACAAGCAGCATCCCTTTTACCAGGTCTCGGGCGGTGTTTATCCCTACTTTCAGGGCTTGGGATTGCGGAAAATCCTGAGGTCGGTGACGGCGGGCGATGATGGAACGGTCGTCTTCAACCTTGCTTCCCCCTATCCGGCCTTCCTGTCGCTTCTTGCGCTGGATTTTGCCTCGATCCTGTCGGCGGAATATGCCGATGCCATGCTGGCGGCGGGAACGCCGGAGCGGGTGGATACGGACCCAGTTGGAACAGGGCCGTTTCAACTGGTTCAGTATCAGCGCGATGCGTTGATCCGCTATGTGGCGCATCGGAAGTATTGGCGTGGCAAGGCGCCGCTGGACAATCTGGTCTTTATCATTACCCCTGATGCCGCCGTGCGTTACCAGAAGCTGCGCGACCGTGAATGTCACGTCGTTGCCGATCCGGACCCGGCCGATATTCCGGCGATGATGCTGGACGGGGATATCAGGCTGGCGCGGCAGGTAAAGATGGATGTTGGGTATCTGGCCTTCAACGTACGCCGGCCTCCTCTGAACGATCCAAGGGTCCGCAGGGCCCTTGCGCTGGCGATCGACAGGCGCGCCATAATGGAGAATATCTATCAGGGACTTGGCTGGCCGGCGACAACCATGATGCCGACGGTCTTCCGGTCGGCGGACACGGCGTTGCCACTACCGCCGCTTCTGCCGCCCGCCG
>JAOUMF010000062.1 GCA_029881615.1 Alphaproteobacteria bacterium
GAACCAGCGCGAATAAAGCCGCGCCAGCCGGTTGCCGGTCTCGCGGAAGGGATATGCGGCACTCCATACCGCCAGTCCGAAGGCGGCAAACCCGCCGACCAGCCAGCCCACGGTGCCGCGCGGCAGATCCCAGACCGCCAGCGATTTGGCGGCGAAGGCATAGAGCAGCGCCAGATAGATCGTCGCCAGCGGGATCAGCATCCAGGAAACCAAATATTCGGCCCAGCGCGGTGGCGTCTCGGTCGACGGTTCGTCGCATTGCCTTGGAATGCCGGCCAGGGTCTGCCAGGGCCAGATCAGGCTCATGCAGGCGATCCAGTTGTCTTCATATAGCTTGCTGGGAATGTCGAGGCTGAAAAGGGTTTCCAGTCCCCCCAGTACCGCGGTTACTCCCAGTCCCAGTCCGACTGCGACGATAAGTCCGAACAATACGCTCAGCCAGCTCGCCAGGTTGAAATCCCAGACTGCGCGGTCGTTTGCGCCGCGCCGCAGGAAAGGCGCGACAATCATCAACAGCGCGGCGCCCGGAACCAGCAGATAGAAAGCCGGGCTTTCCCAGGCGTCGCGGCCGTCGCTCAGATAGGAGACAAGGCCTGCAAACCCCAGGGCCGCGGCGGCCGCCCCCAGGGTCCGAAGCCGGTTCCAGCCCCGGCCTTCCGCAAACAGCGTGGCGGCAAGCGACAGAAACAGGCCACCCAGCAGGAAGACCTGCCAGACGCCGGTCTCGTCCCAGGTCATATCGATCCATCTGTGGGTGCGGGTGATGGTGACGGCTGCCCAGGCGGCGGCGCAGGCCAGCGGCAAGGGGAAGCGCAGCGGAGCGCGCATCAGGCCGGAAAACAGGTTTTTGAACGGCGAAAAGCCGGCGGCGTCGGTCATGGCAACCCCCCAATATTTTTGTGCGCGACAGTTTCACCTATCACGGGTGGATATTCGGTTAAGATTGTGTCGCTAGCCGGGCAATGGACGCACGGTTTTGGGGCACCCCGGTATTTCCTGTGGAAAACTTTGGCCTGACGGGGTATATCGGGCATCCGCCAAGCGATAGACTGAATTTTCAAGGAACAAGAGGGTAAGCAAATGGCCGCGAACTGGACGCCGCAAAGCTGGAAGAACAAGACTGTCCGGCAGGTGCCCACCTATCCGGATGCCAAGCATCTGGCCGAAGTAGAGGCGACGCTCGCCAAGCTGCCGCCGTTGGTATTTGCAGGCGAGGCCCGGCGCCTCCGGGAAGACCTGGCCGAAGTGGCCCAGGGCAATGCTTTCCTTTTGCAAGGCGGCGACTGCGCGGAATCTTTCGGTGAGTTCGGGGCCAATACGATCCGCGATACCTTCAAGGTGCTGTTGCAGATGGCGGTGGTGCTGACCTATGCGGGCGCCTGCCCGGTGGTCAAGGTTGGCCGCATGGCCGGCCAGTTCGCCAAGCCGCGCTCGGCCGACATCGAAAAGAAGGGTGATGTGGAACTGCCCAGCTATCGTGGCGATATCGTCAATGGCATCGATTTCGACGAAGCCAGCCGCGTGCCCGATCCCGACCGCATGCTGCGCGCCTACAATCAGTCCGCCGCGACGCTGAATCTGCTGCGCGCCTTCGCCCAGGGCGGTTTCGCCGATCTGCACAAGGTACATCAGTGGAACCTGGATTTCGTCGACGGCAGCCCGCAGGGCGAGCGTTACGAGGAACTGGCCAACCGTATCGCGGAATCGCTGGGCTTCATGGAAGCCTGCGGCGTCACCGCCGAAAGCGTGCCGCAAATCCGCGAGACCAGCTTCTTCACCAGCCACGAGGCGCTGCTGCTGGCCTATGAAGAGCCGCTGACCCGCCAGGACAGCCTGACCGGCGACTGGTACGATTGTTCGGCCCATATGCTGTGGATTGGCGAGCGTACCCGCGAGTTGGATGGCGCCCATGTGGAGTTTCTGCGTGGCGTTCATAACCCGATCGGTTGCAAGGTCGGCCCGACCGCCGACCCGGACGAATTGATTCGCCTGATCGACATACTGAATCCGTCGAACGATCCGGGCCGCCTGACGCTGATCAGCCGCATGGGTCATGACAAGATTCGCGATACTCTGCCGGCGCTGGCGCGCAAAGTGGCGCGCGAGGGGCGCAACGTGGTGTGGTCCTGCGATCCCATGCATGGCAACACGATCACGTCGTCCAGCGGCTACAAGACCCGCCCCTTCGACCGGGTGTTGAACGAAGTGCGTGGCTTCTTCGATGTGCATGGCGAGGAAGGAACCTATGCCGGCGGCGTGCATTTCGAGATGACCGGGCAGGACGTCACCGAATGTCTCGGCGGCGCCCAGGCGATTACGGCCGAGGACTTGTCGGCGCGTTATCACACCTATTGCGACCCGCGTCTCAATGCCAGCCAGTCGCTGGAACTGGCATTCCTGATCGCGGATTCGTTAAAGGCGCAGCGTGCAAACCGGCGTTCGCGCCTGGCCGCCGCTTCCTGATTTAACGTTCCTTCGCGGGAGTAAACCATGACGCCGAAGCCCGAAGCGATCGGCGATTGGACCGACGCCTATTTCAATCGCACGCGCGGTATCGTCGAAAAATTCGGCGACTGCCGCGTGACTTACGCGATCTTCATGCGCCGGCCGGTGGTCTCGGCGCCCCGCCTTGCCATCAATTGGCTCGAAATGGTGTGCCGCGAACGCGGGGCGGCGGTGGATATTGACCTTCGTTACGAAGAGGGCCGTTGGGTCGGCGCGGGCGAGGCGCTGATGTATGTGACCGGCCCCTTTGCCCTGCTGGTCGATCTGGAAACCCTGTTCCTGCAAAAGCTCGGGCCGGCCTGCGTGGCCGCCTATAACGCCGCGGCCATGTGTATGGATCTGCCAACGGTCGCGTTTTTGGCCATGGATGCGCGCCATTGCGCCGGCACGGAAATGGCCGATCTGATGGCTTACGCCGCCTCGGTTGGATCGGCGCGGGCGCGGCAGAAGGAAAATGCCGTCGGCTTTATCGGCAACGCCACCGATGCGACCGCCCATTATTTCGGGCTGAAGCGCGGGCTGGGCACCATGCCCCATGCATTGATCGGTTATGCCGGCTCGACGCTGCGCGCCGCCGAGATGTTCCACGAGACCTATCCCGAGGAAAACCTTACGGTGCTGGTCGATTATTTCGGCAAGGAAGTGGCCGATTCCCTGGAAGTATGCGGGCATTTCCCGGCGCTTTCGGCGGTGGGGCGGATCGCGGTGCGGCTCGATACGCCGGGCTCGCGCTTTTGCGAGGGGCTGGACCCGGCCGCATCCTATGCCGTGCTGGACCGTCATGTACCGCGCGCCATTCGCGGGTACCGTACCGAGGAGGAACTGCGCGATCTTGTCGGTCCCGGTGTTTCGGCGGCTGCGATCTGGCATATGCGCGAAAAGCTGGATGCGGCGGGGTTCGAAAAGGTTCGCATTGTCGCGTCCAGCGGTTTTGGTCCGCATAAGTGCAAGACCATGGCGATCGCCAACGCGCCGGTAGATGTGATTGGCACCGGTTCCTACCTGCCGGACCGTTGGTCGGAAACCTACGCCACCGCCGATATCATCGAATATAACGGCGAACCGCGCGTCAAGCTGGGTCGTGAATTTCTGCTGCGCCGCCGCGATGGAGAAGCCGCGGAGTAGATCAGGGCGCGATCCGTTTGAGGCGACTTACGTTGCGGGGGCTGTCGAGTTCGGCGAACAGGTCGGCCAGCAGTTCGCAGGCGATCGCGCCGTAGCGGTCCTTGATGCGCTGTTGGCCGTCGTCGGTTTCCATTTGCCGGCGCAGGGGCTTGAACAGGGCGGTCATCAACAGGTGGAACTCGTCCTCGCGGAAAATCCAGTCCCGTTCAACCGGATCCTCGCCCAGTGACATTTCGCCCGCGATCACGCCGATCAGCCAGGTCCGCCGGCGTTTGAAATCGCTGAAATGCTTGCTGATATGGACCAGGACGTCATTGACGATGACCTGGCTGGTGGGATCGGTATAGACGTCTTCCCACTCGAAATCGTTGCCGCGCGCGGTCTGGATGATGCGTACCAGTTCGCGACAGCGATTCTGGTATTGCTCCAGCAGCACGGGGCCCAGCATCTGCTGCAGGGCCGACAGGAAACCGGGAAGAACGCGCCGCGACAATCCCTTGCCGGGGGCCACCGGCTGGTGGGCGGCGGGCAACAGCGGTGCGAACGATTTCACCATAAGCCGTTCGAAAGGCATGCGGCGACTGCTTTCCCGGCGCACTTCGTCGATCACGGCCAGGCATTCGTTCCAGCCCGTACGGTAGAAATCGGTGATATCGGGATCGGTGCGACGATGAAACGCATCCAGGGATACCTGGATTTCAGCCGGATTCAGCTTTCCACCATTGCCGGCGGCAGCGTCGCACAAATGATCCGCTACCCGCTCCAGAAGAATCTGAGCGAGGCTTTTCAGCCTCGTCGGGCCGGGGCCAAGTTCCGGCCCGTCGTCATCTATCATTTCCATCAGGCCCTATCCCCTTATCGACGGAAGTATGACCGGCAAGGTCAAGCTTCCGTCTTTCAACAGGTGCGCTTCGCTACACCAAGGGAGTATGCTAGCGGGAAAACGTAAATAATCCCGTAACAGGGGCTGAATTCGCCCAGCATTCCGGATGCGGGTAAAAGGTCGTCGTCAGTCCTCGTCGAGTTCCTTCAGGAGGGCCTGCAAACGGTCAACGGCGGGCTGGGCGTGCCGTTCGACAATATGGGCAATGCCACCCTTCGTTTTCAACTGCTGGGCCAGATCGCTATACAGTGCGCTCATCAGGGCGTTAAAGCTCTTGTCATCCAGGGCCGTGGCCTTGCCTTCGCCATTCGTCGGCATGGGCATGGAATCGTTTACCAGGCCGATGAACCAGTCCCGCTGATCCTCGAAATCCTGAAATTCCATGGCCAGCGTAACCAGAACGTCGTCGACGATGGCGCCCGCCATCGGGTCGGCATAGACATCGTCCCAGCTAAAAGCGCCGCCGCGGTTGTCGCGAATACGCTGCACCAGTTCCCGACAGCGTTCCTGCTGGCGGCCAAAAGCAACGGGGCCGATAATATTTTCGATGGCGGCGACGTAGCCGGGGATGATCCTGCGCGAAATCGAATCCTCGCCGCCGTCCCGGGCACCGCCCGCGGGCAACAGATGGGCAAAGGGCCAAACCATCAAGCGTTCGAACGGCGCCCTGCGGTCTTCCCGGCGTGCTTCCGTTTCAAAATGCCGTTCGCAATCTTTCCAGGCCGCGCGGCAGATGGCGCCCATGACGGGCGATTTCGGGTTTTTCATGTCGGCCAGCGCGGCCGCGACCGCGTTGTCGTCCAGTTTGCCATTGGCTTCGGCGGCGCGTTCCCGCAGGTCGCGCGCCATGATGTCCAGCGCCCGGTACATGAACCCGCGTACGATCGCCGCGCCAGGATCCAGTTCATTTTCGTGTTTGTCGTCGCTCATGCTTGTCGTGCTCCCGCGCTAGCTCAAGGAAAACCGAAAACTATGTCGTCTCAAGCTTCGGTTTGATTTAGATATGCCGAGATAGGATAGTCGGCCAGGATACACAATAGCGGAAATGGGTTAACCAGGACGGAACATGACGGACAATCTTAAAATTTTTCTTGCCCAGCGCAATCCGACCGTCGGCGACATTACCGGCAATGTCGCGCTGATCCGCGATTCGCGGGCCGCCGCGGCGGCGGCCGGGGCCGATCTGGTGGTCTTTCCGGAATTGATCGTCTGTGGCTATCCGCCCGAGGATCTGGTGCTGAAGCCCTTCTTTCAGGATCGAGTCGAGGCGGCGGTGTACGAACTGGCCAAGGACACGGCCGATGGCGGCCCGGCGATGCTGGTCAGCGCGCCCTGGCGGTATGAGGACGGACTGTATAGCGCCGTTATGCTGCTCGATGACGGCGAGATCGCGGCGACCCGGCTGAAATACGATCTGCCAAATTACAGCGTCTTCGATGAAAAACGTGTGTTCAAGTCCGGGCCGTTGCCCGGGCCCATGTCGTTTCGCGACGTGCGGCTGGGTGTCATGATCTGCGAGGATATGTGGCAGCCGGACGTTGCCGAGTGCCTCGAGGAATCGGGCGCGGAGATATTGATCGTCGTGAACGGTTCGCCCTTCGAAAGCGACAAGGCGGATCTGCGCATGCAGCTGGCGACCCGGCGCGTCACCGAATCTGGCCTGCCGCTGGTTTACGTGAATCAGGTGGGTGGACAGGACGAACTGGTTTTCGATGGTGCGTCGTTCGTGCTGAACGCCGACCGTGCCGTCGCCGGCTGGATGCCCGCCTTTCGCGAGGCCGGACAGATGACCGAGTGGGCGAGGGAGGGTGACGGTTGGGTCTGCGCGCGGGGGGAACGCATCCTGCCGCCCGAGGACGAGGAAGCCATGTATCGCGCGATGGTTCTGGGGCTGTCCGATTACGTACGCAAGAACGGTTTTCCCGGTGTCATTATCGGCCTGTCGGGCGGCATCGATTCCGCGTTGACGGCCGCGGTGGCGGTAGATGCGCTGGGGCCCGACAAGGTGTATTGCGTGATGATGCCCTCGCCCTATACCAGCGCCGAGAGCCTGGAAGACGCGGCCGGCTGCGCGGCTGCGCTGGGCGTGAAGCTTGACGAAGTCGGCATAGCCCCGGCGATGAAGGCTTTCGACGAGATGCTGAAGCCGGTGTTCGGCGACCGCGCCCCCGATACGACGGAGGAAAATATCCAGGCGCGCAGTCGCGGCATCATCCTGATGGCGCTATCCAACAAGCTGGGCCATATGTTGCTGACCACCGGCAACAAGTCGGAAATGTCGGTTGGTTACGCCACGCTTTACGGCGATATGGCCGGGGGATATTCGGTATTGAAGGATGTCTACAAGACCGATGTCTTCGCGCTGTCGCGTTGGCGCAATGCGAATCGGCCCGGCGACTTCGCGGGACCCGGTGGCGAGGTTATCCCGGACCGGATCATCACCAAACCGCCCTCGGCGGAATTGCGGCCTGACCAGACCGACCAGGATTCCCTGCCGCCCTATGATGTGCTGGACGATATTTTGCGCTGTCTGATCGAGGGCGAGATGGGCGTGGACGAGATCACCGCGCGTGGCCATAAGCCCGAACTGGTGCAAAGGGTCTGGCGCATGCTGGACATTGCGGAGTACAAGCGTCGCCAGGCGCCCCCGGGCGTCAAGATTTCCAGTCGCGCCTTCGGCCGCGATCGCCGCTATCCGATCACCAACAGCTTTACGAAGATCCTTTGATATGACCGCATCCCCCAAAGTTCGTTTCGCGCCCAGCCCCACGGGGCTCTTGCATGTGGGTAATGCGCGTCTGGCCCTGGTCAACTGGCTGTTTGCGCGCCACGGCGGCGGGGTGTTTCTGCTGCGTATGGACGATACCGACGTGGAACGATCGCGCCCCGAATATGCCGAGGCGATAGAGCGGGATCTGCGCTGGCTCGGTCTGGATTGGGACGAATTCGCTCGCCAGTCGGACCGGCGGAATCGCTATGACCTGGCGGTGGAAAGGCTGAAGGCGGCGGGCAGGCTCTATCCCTGCTATGAAACGCCGGACGAGCTGTCCCTCAAGCGCAAGCTTCAGCAGGGGCAGGGCCGCCCGCCGGTCTATGATCGCGCCGCGCTGAAATTGACCGACGAAGCCCGCGCCAGGCTGGAGGCCGAGGGCCACCGGCCGCACTGGCGCTTTCTGCTGGCGGACGAGGCCGTGGAATGGACCGATCTTGCCCGTGGCCCGGTGCATTTCGAACCCGGACATATGAGCGATCCCGTGTTGATCCGCGCCGACGGCCACCCGCTCTATACCCTGTCGTCGGTGGTCGATGATGGGGAACTGGGCATTACCCATGTGATCCGGGGCGAGGATCACGTGGCCAACACCGCCGTTCAGGTGCAATTGTTCCGGGCGCTGGAATTCGATGTGCCGGACTTCGCGCATCTGCCGCTATTGATGGGCGACGATGGCAAACCGCTGTCGAAACGGCTGGAAAGCCTCAGCCTGAAGGCGCTACGCGAGGAAGGGCTGGAGGCGCGTACGATTTGCGCTTATCTGGCCCATCTGGGAACGTCGCTGGCGGCGACCGGCGAAGAGACGATGCAGGCCATGGCCGACGCCTTCGATATCGGTGGGTTCGGCCGTGCGGCGCCGCGTTTCGACCGCAAGGAACTGGATCATCTGAACAGCCGGGTCCTGCATCATCTGCCTTTTGCCGAGGTAAGCGGGCGGCTCGGTATTCCCGATGCGGACGAGTCCTTCTGGGAAGCGATCCGTCCCAACCTGGCCAGGCTGGCCGAAGCTGCCGAT
>JAOUMF010000667.1 GCA_029881615.1 Alphaproteobacteria bacterium
CAGGCGCGGGCCTGCTCGTCGCTCTCGGGCGCCGGGCCGTATTCCATGCTTTCGAAGATCGCGGCGACACTCATGAATTCATCCGATGGGCTGGTGGTGGAGGGCCGCATAACGGCCGGTGGCGCAGTGGGATAGCTGGCGCTCGATATCGCCGAGCAGGCTGGACGCGCCGAAACGGAACAGATCGGGTTCCAGCCACGCCCGGCCGAGTTCTTCCTTCATCAGCGCCTGCCAGACCAGCGCATCCTTGGCCTTGGAAATCCCGCCCGCCGGTTTGAAGCCGACGGCGTGCCCAGTGCGTTCCCGATAGGCGCGGATCATGCGCACCATCGTCAGGGTGACCGGCAGGGTAGCGTTGACCGGTTCCTTGCCGGTCGAGGTCTTGATGAAGTCCGCCCCGGCCATCATGCAGACCAGCGACGCCTTGCCCACATTACGCAACGTGCCCAACTCGCCGGTCGCCAGGATGGTTTTCATATGGGCCGGTCCGCAGGCCTCGCGAAAGGCGCGGACTTCTTCATACAACGACTTCCAATCGCCGGTCAGCGCGTGGCGGCGGGTAATCACGATATCGATCTCCGCCGCGCCGGCCGCCACCGACATCTCGATCTCCCTCAGCTTCAGCTCGAACGGCGTCTGGCCCGCGGGGAAACCAGTGGAGACCGCGGCCACCGGAATGCCGCTACCGGCCAGCGCCTCGACGGCGGTCTCGATCATTTCATGATAGACGCAGACCGCGCCGGTATGGATCGGCAATTCCGCCGCGCCCAGCGCCTCAAGAATTTCGCCGCGCACCGGACGGCGCGCCTTGGCGCAAAGCCGACGCACCCGGCCCGGCGTGTCGTCGCCCGCCAGCGTGGTCAGATCGATGCAGGTGATGGCCTTCAACAGCCAGGCGGCCTGCCAGTCCTTCTTGACGGTCCTTCGGCCGGGCAACGAGGCGGCGCGGCGCTCCACGGCGCTGCGGTTGACGCGCACATCCTCGACCCAGTCGAGATCCAGCGCCATGCCGGGATTGCGCCCCGGCTCGTCCTTGTTACCGCGCAATTCGGTTACCATGCTCATGTCCCGAACTCCCGCAGATTGGCCGCATCGCCCATATAGCCAACGATCCAGCGCGCCGCCGGCTCCGACAGGATAAGATCGGTGACGATTCCGGTGCGCAAAGCGGCAACCACCGCCCTGCCCTTGCTGGCCCCGCCGACCACGGCGACCACCCGCCGGCCACGCAGCTCTTCCAGGCCCAGCCCCAGCGAATGGGAATTGACCCGGCTGTTCACCGGCTGCCCCTCGATATCCACGAAGCTGCCCATGATGTCGCCCACCGCGTCCAGGGATTTCAATTCTTCCCATTCCGCCGCGCCGATCATGCCGACCTGACGGATGTGGGCGTCGTCTTCCTCAAGCGTGCCGATGCCGACGATCACCAGTTCGGCCTGGCGGGCCAGGCCCAGCATGTCCTGCACGCTCTTCTGGGCCAGCAGAACATCCTTTTCGATATCGTCGGCGGCCAGATAGGGCACCGGCAGATAGTAACCCTCGCCGCCCGTGCGTTCCACCAACCGGTTGACCACGTCGAAGGGATTGGCCGAAAGCTTGCGCGTCAGGCTACCCGATACGGAAACGAAACGAAGATCGGGGCGCTTCAGCGACGGCATCCGGGCGATCGCCGCGGCCAGCGACCGGCCCTTGCCGACCCCGACCAGCGCGCCCGATTCCATGCCGAAGAATATGCGATGCAGAAACCGCGCGGCCGCCGCGCCCACCGACGCGAACTCGCCCTCATTGACCGAATCGCCGTCAAGCGCCGGGGCCACGATGCAGTTCCGCAGCCCGAAATGGCGCACCAGCGCCTCTTCATGCGCGATGCATTCGGCCGGCGCGCCCTCGATGAAGACTTTAACAAGCCCGCGATCCTGTGCCAGCGCGATCAACCGATGCGCCTTGGCCGGCGAAACGCTGAGCCGCCGCGCAATCTCGCTCTGCGTATAGCCGCCGATAAAGGATAGCCACGCCGCGCGAGTGGCGAGATCGAGATCGCCATCATCGGAAATTTTTGTGTTTTTCTTCACGACGCCCTGGCCAACGCTGAAATTTTTTTCACTCCCTGAGATTTTTATCGTATGCTCGCCGGGAGGGTTGAGTCAACTG
>JAOUMF010000668.1 GCA_029881615.1 Alphaproteobacteria bacterium
CGCCAGAACGACCTCTGTACTCGTATTGCCGTTCACGACATCCGTGATCATGGCCGATGGCACGAGGGCGTCCCGGATGTCCCTTTTGATCGATTTATAATATGCATTGTTATACAAGCTTTTCAGGGCGTAGGCGTGGCCCGCCTCAACGGTAAAACCGATCGACTGCGCCGGTTCCCAGACGACCTGCTTGCCAAATGTTCGGAATACCCTCACGCCAATAACGGTCGGGCCGGGCGCCAGAACGAGACGTTCGCTCTGGCCGCATTTTGTGCCCCACCATCCAATGTCGACCGGCGCGCCATTGACCGAGTCGATTACCGCCGAACTGTATGTCGTTTTGATTGTCGCATGCGGGGCCCTGCCTGCCTCAAGCCCGGCGGGATCGAAAGGGGGTTTCATCTGGCAGCTAAACTCGCTGGGCTGCTGGGTGGACGATGTGCTCTGCAGGCAGCCCACGAGAAACAGTGCCATTGCCGTGGCGGCAAGGCTTGGGATTGTTTTCTGGATGTTCAATGAGGTCCCCTTCCGGTGCGATTGTGCCACAGCCAGCTTCGACCATGTGCAGGCATACTAAAGGCCCTTAAGATACGGGACTATATCCATATGTCAGGAATGCTAGGGGAAGGCTGTTTTCGTCGAATGTAGATCGGTCGTGATGCGGCGTCTGTGTGGCGCCAGGCTTGGCGTTGGCGTCGCCGGCCTCGACGGTTCGCGGGCGAGCCTATGGAAGAAACGCGCGGTTTTGTCGCGGCGGAAACATGGACGGCCCGGTGCGGGCCGTCCATGGCACGAGGTTAGAATTCACGGCCGAGCCTGGCGTCGACCGATAGCGGGCCGGCGCCGCGGAACAGGATCGCCAGCGCGACCGCGCCCCACATCAAGGGATATTCATAGCCCCCGTTGGTCCAAAGGAAACCGTTGCCCCAGTGAATGCCGAAGGCGGCGACGGCCATGAAGCCGACGATTTGGGCGGCCACGATGCGGGTCAGGAAGCCGGCCGCCAGCATCAGTCCGCCGACGAACTCCAGCAGGGCGATATACCAGGCCAGCAGCGCCGCCGGCTCGAAACCGATCTGCCCGAACCATCCGATAAGCCCCTCCATGCCGCCGAACAGTTTCATATAGCCGTGCGGCACCAGCAGAAGGCCAGCGGTAACGCGCACCAGTGGCCAACTGAGGGGTGAGAGTTTCTCGTAAATCGCTCCCAGCGCGGGGAGAAACAACCGGTTTCGTTCAAGGGTGATGTTTGTCATTTGTCTGTCTCCTGATTTCGGGATTGGGGGTGGTGTTACGGTGCATGGCGCCATGTTCATGCGGCCTGTTTGATCCGGTCGCGGTCATGGGGCTCGTTGAAATCGATCATCGGACCGGCCGGCACGACGCCGGCCGGGTTGATGGTCTGGTGACTGCGGTAATAGTGATCCTTGATATGCGCCATGTTCACGGTCCCGGCGACGCCCGGGGTCTGGTACAGCTCGCGCGTCCAGCCCCACAGGTTCGGGTAGTCGATGAGCCGGCGGATGTTGCATTTGAAATGCCCAACATAGACGGCGTCGAAGCGCACCATCGTGGTGAACAGGCGCCAGTCGGCCTCTGTAATCCGGTCGCCGGTCAGATAGCGCTGGCGGGATAATCTGGCCTCCAGCCCGTCCAGCGCCTCGAACAGTTCCTGGACCGCGCCATCGTAAGCTTCCTGGGTGGTGGCGAAGCCGGCCTTGTAAACGCCGTTATTGATCCGGTCGTAGACATGGTCGTTGACCTGGTCGATCTCTTCGCGCAAGGCCGCGGGGTAGAAATCCGGCCCAGCCGCCCCGATCGCATCGAAGGCCGAATTGAACATCCGGATGATTTCGGCGGACTCGTTATTGACGATGGTTCCGGTTTTCTTGTCCCACAGCACCGGCACGGTCACCCGCCCGCTGTAGTTCGGGTCGGCCTTCGTATAGATTTCATGCAGGTAATGCGCCTCGTTCACGCTGTCCGGTATGGCGCCCTTGCCGGGCGCGAATGTCCAGCCTTGCTCCGCCATCAGCGGATTGACCACCGATACCGAAATCATATCCTCCAGCCCCTTGAGAGCGCGCAGGATCAGCGTGCGGTGGGCCCAGGGGCAAGCCAGCGACACGTATAGATGATAGCGCCCG
>JAOUMF010000063.1 GCA_029881615.1 Alphaproteobacteria bacterium
AGCATGGTCGTGAATGGCGCGCAAGGCCTGTGTGCCGGTCTCCTCGTCGAAGGCAAGCTGGCTGGTCGTCGCCGCCACGCCGGCCTGCACCACCGAGGACATGTTGTGATACCAGAGGTCGATACGCTCGTCGGGCCGGGTCCAGTCGGGCACCCAACCGAAATCCGCCGGATAGATATCGGTGGTATGGCGTTCCTCGAACCCATGCAGCTGGTCGGGACCGATAAAATGCATTTTGCCGCTCAGTGCGGTACGATAGCCCATCATCCGAAGGTAATGGGCGAAGGTCGCGACGGTGCTGGGCAGATAGGCCGCGTTGTCGTAACCGCCGCAGCGCGAGACATACCGCCCGGTCATGAAGGCATAGCGCGCCGGCGTGCAGAGCGGGCTGTTGCAATAGGCCGCATCGAAGCGAATACCCTCGCTCGCCAGCCGGTCGATGTTCGGGGTCCTGGCCGCCTGGCTGCCATAGCAGCCAACGGCGAAGGGATTCAACTGGTCGGCCATGACGATCAGAATATTGCGGGCGGCCATGGAGCGGTCTCCGTGATTGTTGAACCTTGTGGCGCAGTATGGCCGCCGTCCCCGGCAGCTTGCTCGCGCATCAGCGACGCCCAAATGCCGCCCGCGCGCAAACAGGAGGGGCTGGCATCCGGCGCCCCGCCATATTATCCTTGCCCCGATGAACAGTCTGCTCGCCCCTACGCTGGACGATATCGAGGCGCTCGCCCGCGCCGCCTATGAATCAATTCCCGAAGCGCTGCGCCGCCATGTCGGGGACGTGGTGATTCGAATCGACGAATTTCCCGACGAGGAAACCTGCCGCGATATGGAGCTGGAATCCAGCTTCGATCTGCTCGGTCTTTATCAGGGCGTATCGCTGGACCAGAAGGACGCCGTCGGCAGCCGTCAGGAAGTCGACATGATTTTCCTCTACCGGCGGCCGTTGCTGGATTACTGGTGCGAGACCGGCGAGGAGTTGAGCCATCTGGTCCGCCACGTGCTGATCCACGAAATCGGCCATCATTTCGGCTTGTCCGACGACGATATGGAAGCCCTGGAACGGCTGGTTGAGGAATAAGGCCCATGGATGCCACCGATAAGGGCATAAATTGACATAAATTGGCTTTTTCGATACATTTGATAGCGGGGAGGCCAGTTATCATGAATGTATCTTTAACGCCGCGTCTGGTTGAATATGTTCGCCAGAAAGTCGATGCCGGACTCTATGGATCATCCAGCGAAGTTATCCGCGCCGCATTGCGCCTGATGGAAGAGCGCGACCGCCAGCGAGAAGCCGCCCTTGTCGCGTTACGCGGCGAGGAACAGCAATCGCCCGATCACGCCGTCATCGATCCGGTAGATCTGTTCGATAAATTGAAGAATGCCGTCGGCGGCCGGGTGTGACGGGGGTTTTCTAGCCCCGCCGCAGCAGGAATACCGCCTGTTCGGCCATGATGTTGGCCAGCGCGCTGGTGGCGGTCACGCCCATCGGGCGGCCCTTGCCGTTTAGCGCCAGGCCGCGTTCAACATGCAGATTCATCTCGTGCGACAGATCCACGAAGTCGCGGATCGTGCAGAAATGAATGTTGGGCGTATCGTACCATTTATGCGGCAGATTATCGGTAACCGGCATGCGGCCGTTCCAGGCCAGGCTCATCCGCACCCGCCAATAACCGAAATTGGGGAAGGATATGATCGACCGCCGGCCGATCCGCGCCATGTGGTCCAGCACGATTTGCGGATTGCGCGTCGCCTGCAGGGTCTGGCTTAGAATCACGTAATCGAAGGCGTCGGACGGGTAATCCTTGAGATCGGTATCGGCGTCGCCCTGGATCGCCGACAGGCCGTTGCGCACACAGGCATTCACACCGGCCTGGCTTAACTCTATCCCGCGCCCGTCGACGCCCTTGGTCTTCCACAGATGTTGCAGCAGCGCGCCGTCGCCACAGCCCACATCCAGCACCCGGCTGGAGGGCTCCACCATATCGGCGATCAGTTGCAGATCGACGCGGATCGAGGGGGTTGAACCGCTTATCATCGGTTAAGGCCCTTATGTTCGGCGCATCCGTTCAGGAAACCGCCCAGAACGTCGCGAAATTCCGGTTCGTCCAGCAGGAAGGCGTCATGCCCCTTGTCCGAGTCGATCTCGACGAAGCTGACATTGGCCGCCACCGCGTTCAGCGCATGCACGACGGCGCGGCTTTCCGGCGTCGGGAACAGCCAGTCGCTGGTGAAGGATACCAGACAGAAACGCACGGGCGTGTTCTCGAAGGCCGCCGGCAGCGAGCCGAATTCCGCCGCCAGATCGAAATAATCCATGGCCCGGGTAATGTAGAGATAGGAATTCGCGTCGAAACGCTCGACAAAGGTGATGCCCTGATGGCGCAAATAGCTTTCCACCTGGAAATCGGCGTCGAACCCGAAGGTCAGCGTTTCGCGATCCTGCAGGTTACGCCCGAATTTCCGATGCAGCGCGGTTTCCGACAGATAGGTGATATGCGCGGCCATGCGCGCCACCGCCAGGCCCCGCCGCGGGTTGGTGCTGTGGGACAGGTAATCGCCGCCATGCCAGTCGGGGTCGGCCATGATGGCCTGGCGCCCAACCTCGTGGAAGGCGATGTTTTGCGCCGAATGGCGCGCCGCACCGGCGACCGGGATGGCCGCGAAAACCCGCTCGGGATAGCGCGCCGCCCAATCCAGAACCTGCATCGCCCCCATCGAGCCGCCAATCACCGCGAAAAGCTGGTCGATGCCCAGATGGTCGATCAGCATGCGCTGGGCCCGAACCATGTCGGCGATGGTGATGACCGGAAAGTTCAGGCCGTACGGCTTGCCGGTTGCCGGGTCGGTTTCTTTCGGTCCCACCGTGCCGAGACATCCGCCGATCACGTTCGCGCAGATGATGAAATACCGGTCCGTATCCATCGGTTTCCCCGGTCCCACCATCTGGTCCCACCAGCCGGCCTTGCCGGTGACAGGGTGGGTTTCGGCGACGAACTGGTCGCCGGTCAACGCATGGCAGATAAGGATGGCGTTGGACTTGTCGGCGTTCAGTTCACCATAGGTCTGGTAGGCGAGCGGGAACGGTCCCAGCTCGACACCGCAATCGAGGCGGAGCTTCCCATTCTTCCCAAGCTCGATATGCTGGCCCGGAAGCGATTTGGATTCGGTCGTTGGCATGGCCAAATAGCTAAGGTTGTAGCAAGGGCACGTCAATCATTTCTTCCTGCGGGGGCCCTGTCGGCAAATGCTGACAGCCCGCCGGCAAACTGCTAATAACGCAATCTTTCGGGGACCTAACAGGGTAAGCATCAAGAAAACATGGAAAAGATGAAGCCAAACCTGGACGATTTGCGCCGGGAAATCGACGAGATCGACACGTCGCTGCACGATCTTATCATGCGGCGCGCGGCCATTGTTGAACAAGTCGCCGAGGCCAAGGGTCCCCAGCTGGATTCCGGCATGAGGCCGGGGCGCGAGGCAAGAATCCTGCGGCGCCTGGCGGCGCGCCATGAAGGTCATTTCGGGCGCGGGTCACTGTTGCGGATCTGGCGGGAAATCGTCTCGACGCTGACCGCGATGCAGGGCCCTTACAGCGTTGCCGTTTTCACCGATGATTCCGATGGTTTGTGGGACCTCACCCGGGACCATTTTGGCAGCTATACAAGCCTTTCCAGCTGCGCCACCCGGCGCGAGGTGGTGGCCGGAGTCGCCGATGGAAACTGGACCCACGGTGTGTTGCCCTATCCCACCGAAACCGACGACCGGCCCTGGTGGGACGGTCTTTGGTCGCCCGATGCGCCGCGGGTTGTGCTGCGCCTGCCCTTTGTCGAACCGGGTAATGTGCGTGACCGCGGCGTTTCGGCGCTGGTTATCGCCCGCGTCCCGCCGGAACCCAGTGACGACGACCGCAGCCTGCTGTTAATGGAAACCACGGTTGAAGTGCGTCGGCCGGTAATCGGCGAATTGCTGACGTCGGCCGGGCTTGAAGGCGAGAATATTTGCGCCGCCGCCGATGGCACGACCCAGTATCTGGCAGAGGTTGCCGGGTTTCTGGAAAACAGCGACGACCGCCTGGCCAAGCTGGCGAAACAAAAGAATATCGAGCGAGTTCGGGTAATAGGATCCTATCCGGTGCCGCTCGACGGGAATTCCTGACGGAAGGGATTGAAAATGACGTCACCCACCCCGCGTTCGGGCATCATGGATATCGCGCCCTATGTTGGCGGCAGCCACGCCGTACCGGGCGTTGACAAGGTTATCGTGCTGTCGGCCAATGAAAACCCGCTTGGGCCAAGCCCGAAGGCCAGGGAAGCCTATGCCGCCTTGGCCGACGAACTGCATCGCTATCCCGAGGGCGCCGCGGTGGCATTGCGTCGGGCGATCGGCAAGCGTTTCAAACTGGACCCGGAGCGTATTGTCTGCGGCGCGGGTTCCGACGAATTGATCTCGCTGTTGATCAAGGCTTATGCCGGGCCGGGCGACGAGGTGCTGTACAGCCAGCATGGTTTCCTGATGTACGCCATTTCGGCGAAGGCCGCGGGCGCCACGCCGGTTACCGCGCCGGAAAAGAACCTGACCGCCGATGTCGATGCGCTGCTGGCGCATGTGACCGAAAACACCAGAATGCTGTTTCTGGCGAACCCGAACAACCCGACCGGAACCTGTCTTTCCGCTTCGGAAATGCGGCGCCTGCGCGATAATCTGCGCGACGATGTGCTGTTGGTCATCGACGCGGCCTACGCCGAATATGTCGGCGCCGAGGATTACAACGCGGGCGAGGATCTGGCGGGCAGCTGCGATAATGTGGTGATGCTGCGGACCTTTTCAAAAATCTTCGGTCTGGCGTCCCAGCGGCTTGGCTGGGCTTACGGGCCGGCGGCGATCATCGACGTGCTGAACCGGGTACGCGGGCCCTTCAACATCACCGCATCGGCCCAGGCGGCGGGAATCGCGGCGGTCGAGGACATAGCGCATGTCGAGGCCAGCCGCGCCCATAACGACCGCTGGATGGCGTGGTTGACCCAGCAGCTTGGCGGGCTGGGGGTGGAAGTGCCGCCATCGGCCGGCAATTTCATCCTGGCGCGGTTTGCCGACAAGGCCGGCGCCGACGCGGCCTATGCGCATTTGATGTCGCGCGGCATCATCACGCGGCTGATGGGCGGCTACGGCCTGCCCGAATCGATCCGCATCACGATCGGCCTGGAAGATGAAAACCGGGCGCTGGTCGATGCGCTGGCCGAACATCTGGGGGCGTCATGAGCGACCTTCTGTTTGAACGGGTCGCGCTGATCGGGCTCGGGCTCGAAGGTTCCTCGCTCGGCCATGTGATGAAGCGCGAGGGGCTGGCCGGCCATATCGCCGGCTGCGCGCGGACCCAGGCTACCCTGGACAAGGCGATGGAGTTGGGCTTCGTCGACAGCGTGGATGCCGACCCGGCCGTGGCCGTGGCGGATGCCGATCTCGTGATTCTCTGCACCCCGGTCAGCACCTTCGGCGATCTCGCCGCGAAATTCGGACCGGCGCTGAAGCCCGGCGCCATCGTTACCGACGTGGGCTCGGTCAAGCGCGCGGTGATTCGCGATGTCGGGCCGCACATTCCCGACGGCGTCCATTTCGTGCCGGGCCACCCCATCGCGGGCACCGAACTGTCGGGGCCGGAAGCGGGCTTTGCGGCGATGTTCGAACATCGCTACTGCATTCTGACGCCGCCGCCGGGCACCGATGCGCGCGCCATAGAAATGGTCGCCGAGCTTTGGCGCCGGGCGGGCAGCATGGTCGATGTGATGGACGCCAATCATCACGATCGCGTGCTGGCCATCACCTCGCATCTGCCGCATCTTATCGCCTATACCATTGTGGGCACGGCGGCCGATCTGGAGACCCAGCTTCGGCGCGAGGATGCCGAAAGCGGCGACGTGGTGGAAACCCGCGAAGTGATCAAATATTCCGCTGGCGGTTTCCGCGATTTTACCCGCATCGCCGGGTCCGATCCGATCATGTGGCGCGACGTGTTCCTGAATAACCGCGAGGCCGTGCTGGAGATGCTGGGCCGGTTTTCCGAGGACCTGACGGCGCTGCAGCGGGCCATACGCTGGGGCGAGGGCGAGACGCTGGAAGGCTGGTTCCGCCACACCCGGGAAATTCGCCGCGGTGTGGTTGAGATGGGTCAGGCCGGGCAGTTCATCGCCACCGAGGAAGACGACGACGCAAAAAAGGGCGACGACTGAATTCCATCATGAGTGACCGTCCCTCGTCCGAAAACGTCGCCCAGCGCAAGAAGGCTTTTTTCGAGTCGCTGCGCATCGAGTCGGATATCTGGGTTTTCGGTTACGGCTCGCTGATGTGGAATCCCGGGTTCAAACATGTCGAGGCGCGCCAGGCGCTGCTGCATGGCTGGCACAGGTCGTTTTGCATCTATTCGCACCGCTATCGCGGCACGCCGGAATGCCCCGGCCTGGTTCTGGGGCTGGACCGCGGCGGGTCCTGCAAGGGCATGGCCTACCGGGTTGCGCGTGCGCGGGCGCTGGAAGTGCTGGATTATCTGTGGGACCGCGAGATGGTGAACGGCGTTTATACGCCGCGTATCCTGTATCCCAGAACGGCCGGCGGGCGGCCGCCCTGTCATGCCTATACCGTCGACCGCACTCATCACCAGTATGCCGGTGGCCTGGATGAACGGGAGATGGTTCGACTGATTCGCCAGGGTTTTGGCCTGGGTGGCCATAACCGCGAGTATCTTGCCAATACCGTCCGTCATCTGGACGGGCTGGGTATCAGTGACGGCTCGCTTCACCGCCTGCTGTCGCTGGTGGGGGAGTGACCGGCCGGGCGGGTTGCAGGCCGCGCACCGAATTGCCCAGCCAGATTGCGTCGGCCTCCTCCAGATCGCGGGGATAGAGCACGCGCTCTTCCACCTGGCCGCCGGTTTCCAGCAGTTCGCGGCGCAGCGTTCCGTTCAGCAGGCCGCACGACAGGGGTGGCGTCAGCAACCAGCCGCCTTTCTCGATGAACAGATTGGTATAGCTGCCCTCGGTCAACTCTCCCCGCTCGTTGACGAACAGCACCTCGTCACAGCCGGTTTCGGCCATCAGCCGTTCGCGCTCTCCGTCCAGCGCCTCGCGGCGGGTGGTTTTGTGATAGCGGTGGCGGTCCCGGCTGTCGACCGGTTGGGCGGCCATTGCATAGCGCACGGCGGGTGGCGGGTCGGGCAGGGAAATGGCGGTGGCTGTTACACTGGCGCCGCCGCCCTGGTCCAGCAACAGGCGAATGCGCTGCTTCCCGGTCAGGCCCCGCACGCTATCGGCCAGCAGGGCGCGCACGGCCCCTGAATCGCAGGGAATGCCGAAAAAGCGCGCGGAACATTCCAGTCGCTCCATATGCCTTTCCAGCAGATAGAAGCCGTCGCTGCGCGACCAGCGCATGGTTTCAATAAGCTGGAACCCCTCATGGGGCGCGGTCAGGAAGCGCGCCTTCAGCAGGCATTCCTCATATTCCGCCGCGGGATCGGAATCATGGACGATACCGCTGCCGATGCCCATTTCGCCATCGCCGTCATTGCCGACGAACAGCGTGCGGATCGCGACGTTGAAGCGCAGGTCGCCATTGGGCGCGACCATGCCGACCGACCCGGTATAGGCGCCGCGCGATCCCACCTCCAGCTCGCGGATGATTTCCATGGCGCGGATCTTCGGCGCGCCGGTGACCGAACCGCAGGGGAACAGGCGCTCGACGATCTCGCGAAAGCCCATGCCGGGCCGCAATCGCGCCTCGACGGTCGAGGTCATCTGGTGCACCGTCGGGTAGGTTTCGACGGTGAACAGTTCCGGGGTGCGGACGCTGCCGATCAACGCGATGCGCGACAGGTCGTTGCGCAACAGGTCTGTGATCATCAGGTTTTCGGCCTGGGACTTGGCGTCGGCCCGCAGCCATGCGGCGATTTCGGCATCCTCGGCGGGGGTCGCGCCCCGTTGCGCCGTGCCCTTCATCGGCCGGGTGACGGCGCGGCCATCATTGATCGCCACGAACAGTTCCGGCGACAGGGACAGCAGATGCCAATCCGGACCTTGCAGCAACGCGCCATGCGCCACCGGTTGGCGCCGGCGCAGGTCGCGATAAAGCGAGACCGGATCGCCGGCAAGGTGGAAGCGGTGGTGGAAAGTGAAATTGATCTGATAGACGTCGCCGGCGACGATATAATCCTTCACGCGGTGAATGGCGTCGAGATAGGGTTCGCGCTCGATTGTCTGGCCGC
>JAOUMF010000669.1 GCA_029881615.1 Alphaproteobacteria bacterium
TGCCGCGGGGCATGGTGCTGTTGTTTCCCATGTCGTGAGAACCGCGGACATAAAGAGAGGTCCAGTAGGAAGGAAGGAAAGCCGTGGCATCGTCGGGTGGACGAACGATTATATATATTCCGGCGCCCCTTATGGGGGCTGCCAGGGGAAAGGCCGTAAAGCCGTAAATCTGTCGCGAATCGCCCTGCAGGGTCACCACGGAATGAGCCGGTGGCGTTGAAAGGCTGTCTTGATGTTCTTGCATTACCGTTCCTCCAGACGGCCAAAGGTTAAAGCTAAAAAGTTATCTAAAAGTTAATCGCCCATAAATTATTTGGCGCCATGACGCCTTGGCGTCTGGACGCCATGGGCCAAGCCTGTCATTTCAAGTGAAAACAGGGTGGATTTTCGGCAAGGTCCAGATAGGATCGCGCGCCTGGAATAAGGAAGCGGAATTCAAAACATGGGGCAAATTATCGACGCGGTGCTGCCGGTCTTCGCGATCATTGGCATCGGGTGGCTGGCGGGATATCGCTGGGGCATCGACGAGGGGGTCGCGGCGGCGCTTAACCGATTCGTTTTCCTCTTCGCGCTACCGGCGCTGATATTCCGGCTATTGGCGACCGCGCCGATCCATCAGTTCAGCTGGCCGTTGCTGGCGGCCTATTTCGCCGGGCAACTGGTCGTCTGGCTGGTGGCTTTTTCGGCGATGGCGCTGATCTGGAAGCGGCCCATGGCTGAACGGGTTCTGGGCGCGGTGAGCGCCGGCCTGCCCAATCACGTATTTCTGGCGCTGCCCATTGTCATCTGGCTGCTGGGAGAGGGCGGCGCCTTGCCGGTGCTGATGATCGTGACGCTGGACTCGCTGGTGATCTATAGCCTGACATTGGTGCTGATGGAGATTGCCACCCATGCCGGGCCAGATCGTCACCCGATCCGCGCGGTGTTCGAATCCTACCGGCGCAGCCCACAGCTTATCGCGATCCTGTTGGGGCTCGGCTGGGCCCTGGCCGGCATCCCCTTGCCCGGGGCGGTGGAGACGGGGACGAAATTCCTCGGCGCGGCCGCCGCGCCCACGGCGCTGTTCGTGCTGGGCAGTCATTTGTCGCGGGCGCGCATCAAGGGCAACCGGGCGATGCTGGCCGCGCTGATGGGCTTGAAGATGGTCGTCCATCCGTTGCTGGTCTGGCTGATCGCGACCCGCCTGTTCGGACTTTCCGGCGATGATTTATGGATTGTCGTGCTGGTCGCCGCCGCCCCGGTTGGCGCCACCAGCTTTGTGCTGGGGCAACATTACGGCCGCTTCAGGGACGAAGGCTCGGCAGCCGTGGCAATCTCAACGGCGCTATCCATCTTCACCATGTCGGCGGTGATATTGCTGATGTGACGCCGGGCAGGTCGGCGCCCGCCTTATTCCAGATTCAGCTTCATGCCTTCATGGCTGGCGGTGAACCCCAGCCTTTCATAGAAACGCAAGGCATCCGGGCGGGCCTTGTCGGTCGTCAGTTGCATCAGCCCGCAGCCCGCGGCCCGGGCACGGTCGATGGCTTCCCGGAACAACGCCTCGCCGATGCCCCGGCCCCGATGCGACGCCGCCACGCGGACGCCTTCGATCAGGGCGCGGCTCATGCCGGCGCGGCTGAGGCCATGGATGACGGTAAACTGCAGACAGCCGGCAACATCCGCGCCAAGCTCGGCGAGCAAATAGAAATTGTCCGGCTGGGTGGCCATCCGGTCGAACGCGTCGCCATAGGCACGGGGCAGCGGGTCGCCAGGCTGCTCTCGGCCTTTTCCAAGCCCGTCATCGGCCAACATCCGCACGATGGCCGGAAGATCGTCGCGGGTCGCGGCGCGGAAGGCCAGGCCTTCGGGTCCATTCGATTTTTCGATCATGCCGCCAGCATAGCAGGGAAATCCGTTTCGGTATGGATTTCAGGGCGCGGCACTCTATGCTGCTCTACCGGGAGGGTTATATTTTGGTGACTCATATATGGTTCGATTTTCTGGCGGCATTGTTGGCGATGACGATGACCGTGCTGGTCTGGCGCTGGCGGCTTACCGCGGCATCGCGGGCGCTGAGCCATGGCGGTGGCGGGTATGCCATGGCATTGGTGGCGGGCGCGGCGTTGGGCGGGTTCGGGCTGGGCAGCCTGAATCTGTAT
>JAOUMF010000670.1 GCA_029881615.1 Alphaproteobacteria bacterium
CCCAGGACTCGCGGTCGATCAGGTGCGGGCCGATCTGCACCAGCGCTCCGCGAATGCGCACCGAATCGCCAAGCACCTTGCGGGCGATCGCCCCGGCGGCGACCCGCATCGCGGTTTCGCGCGCCGACGATCGGCCGCCGCCCCGGTGATCGCGGATGCCGTATTTCTTCCAGTAGGTATAGTCGGCATGGCCGGGGCGGAATTTCTCGGCGATATCGCCGTAATCCTTCGACCGCTGGTCCATGTTCTCGATCAACAGGCCGATCGGCGTGCCGGTGGTCTGGCCCTCGAACACGCCGGACAGGATCTTCACCTCGTCCGGTTCCTGGCGCTGCGTGGTGAAGCGCGACTGGCCCGGCCGCCGCCGGTCGAGCCAGAACTGGATATCGGACTCGCTCAGCGGAATTCTGGGTGGCGTGCCATCGACGACACAGCCGATGGCAGGCCCATGGCTTTCACCGAACGTGGTGAATCGAAACAGGTGGCCGAAGCCGTTCCCGCTCATGCCTTCCCGTTCAGGCTGGCCAGCAGGTCGGCGACCTCATCCGCCGCGTCCACGGCAACCATGCCGACCGTGTGATAGCCGGCATCCACGTGATGCACTTCGCCGGTCACGCCAGCGCCCAGATCGCTAAGCAGATAGAGACCGGAACCGCCCACCTCGTCGATGGTGACATTGCGTTTGAGCGGCGAGTTCAACTCGTTCCACTTCAGGATATAGCGAAAATCGCCGATGCCCGAGGCCGCCAGGGTCTTGATCGGCCCCGCCGAAATGGCATTCACGCGGATATTCTGGCCGCCCAGATCGACCGCCAGATAGCGCACGCTGGCTTCCAGCGCAGCCTTGGCCACGCCCATGACATTGTAATGGGGCATCACGCGCTCAGCCCCGTAATAGGTCAGGGTCACCAGGCTGCCGCCATTGGGCATCATGGTCATCGCCCGCGCCGCGACGGCGGTGAAGGAGAAGCATGAAATATCCATGGTGCGCAGGAAATTGTCGCGGCTGGTGGCGACATATTTGCCCTTGAGCTCTTCCTTGTCGGAAAAAGCCACCGCATGGACCACGAAATCGATGCTGCCCCATTTGTCGCGCAACGTGTCGAAGGTGGCGTCGATCGAGCCCTCGTCGGTAACGTCACAGGGGACCAGGATATCGGACCCGATGGATTCGGCCAGCGGCCGCACGCGTTTTTCCAGCGCCTCGCCCTGATAGGTAAAGGCCAGTTCCGCGCCGTGGGCGGCGGCGGTGCGGGCGATGCCCCAGGCGATCGAGCGGTCGTTGGCTACACCCATGACAAGGCCGCGTTTGCCGGCCATCAACGGTTTGGGATCGGTCATATAGTCCTCACGAAGGGATTTATTTCTTAACGGTTAGCGGGCATCCTACACAGAAACCCCGTATGGTCAAAGCAGTGCTATAGCGCGTATCCACATGCTTGCAATATGTTTATGATAGTAGCCGGGAGGACGCATGGTGGAAAATGACAACGGCCAACCGCGAGAGACCGGTTTTCTGGCGCGCACCGCATCGGCGTGGGGCTATTTGCGCCATGTATTGAACCGTTTCGCGACCGACCAGTGCCCGCAGCGCGCGGCGGCGCTTACATACACCACATTGCTGGCGTTGGCGCCGCTGATCGCCGTCAGCTTCACCATCTTTTCCGCGTTCGAGGCCTTCAGCGCCGTCCAGGATCAGGTCAAGAGCTTCATATTCGAGAATTTCGTCCCGCAGGTAGGTTCCGTCGTCCAGGAACATATGGAGGAATTCGCCAGCAAGACACGGGGGCTGTCGATCATCGGCGCCCTGTTCCTGTTCGTGACCTCGATGATGCTGCTGTCATCCATCAGTTCCACCTTCAACGGTATCTGGCGGGTTCGGCAGAAGCGCGGCCTGATCGCCCGCCTGCCGACCTACTGGGTAATTCTGACGCTGACCCCGGCTCTTCTGGCCGCCAGCATGGTGCTGTCCACCTACCTGTTTGCGCTGGCGCAGGAATCGGGGGTCGAGCAATTCACCGGCCCGCTGACGCGTCTTGCCGTGATCGTGCCGTTGATCGTGCAGGTCGCCGGGCTGTTCGTGCTGTACCGCTTCGCGCCGGATTATCCCGTGCGCTGGAGCGACGCCATGGCCGG
>JAOUMF010000064.1 GCA_029881615.1 Alphaproteobacteria bacterium
TCACGTCCTCTTCGATCGGCGCCGCTTCATCGGCAACCAGGTCGGTCACATCCTCTTCGACCGGCGCCGCTTCGTCCGAAATCTGGTCGAGCATATCGAAATCGGTCGCCGCCGGCTCATCCGAGCCCACGTAATCCATGTCGGAAACCTCCGACACCGGGTCGTCCGATGCCAAAACCGGCATATCGAAATCGGCAGCTACCGGTTCGTCGGAAGCAGAATCGACAGCGTCGAAGTCGGTCGGATTTGCCTCGTCGGCGGATGCGGGTTGATCGTAATCGCGGGCACCACGGTCGTCGGCGAGCCGGGATTCATAGGTATCGGACTGGCGGGCCTGCAATTCAGCTTCCCAGGCGGCCTGCTGTTTTTCCGCATCTTCGCGGGCGTCTTCGAGGACTTCCTCTTTGGGTTCGCGCATACGATAAACAGTGGAACCCTCGCGCCGCGCCTTTTCATCCAGCACTTCCCGCCAGCGCTCGGACACGGGACGGCGATCACGATTGGCCTTCTTCCTGGCCTTGATATCATCGCTGTCGGCCGCTATCGAATCCAATCCGCTATCGAAGTCGGTTTCGTAGGCATTCAAATCAGTCATCAGCGCCGAGAGCTGACGGCCCTTGTCGGTCCGGTTCGCGTCGCTCTCGGCCTGGGCCGCGTCCTTACGTTGACGCCGGTCCTCAACGCTGAGCTTCGGCGTCGCCTCGATCACATCGGGCAACAGAATGCGCGAAACGTCGAGCACCACCAGCAGGTTACCGCGCAAACGGAAAATTCCCGAACACAGCTTTCTGACTTTGCTGTCCATGGTCGAGGGCGCGCTATCGAAATCGCGCTTGGGCAATGTCCGCACGTCGCCAATTGCATCGACCAGCAGGGTATAAAGGTCACCCTTGTATTCGACGGTGACGCCCATCTGGCTATCCCAGGGGACCTCGTCATTATTGCCGAGAAGCTTGCGCAAATCTATGACGGTCACGATTCGACCGCGCAGGTTCAGAACCCCGGCGATCGCCGACGGCGCCAACGGAACCGGTGTGATCTTTGAAGCTTCAACAATATCCTGAACCTGAAGGATGGGGATGCCGAAAAGCTGTTTATCGACGATCATCGTCACCAGCTGTTCTTCATTTTCCCCAACAATTGTTGTGTCAGAGCGGGTCGCGACGCTTGCCATATACTGTTTCCCTCGATCTCATCGCCTTGTTTACGGTGATTCCCTCCACCGGAATCTCCACCCAGGCGGTAAAAAATCCATTTCGACTGCGGCACGATAGGCTATTTTGATTAACACTATGTTTAAATCAGCCCCCAAAACGGGAGTTTTTAAAATTATCCAAAGAACCCAAGACGATAATCCGGGAAGGCAAAACAGATGACCCCCCGCCATGAAGATAACGCGCCTGCCCGGTTGGCAGCCCTGCATTCACCGGAGGCCGCGGAAATTCATAAACGGTCTGTCGTTATCGCGGGTCACCGCACGAGCGTATCTGTCGAGAATGCGTTCTGGCAGGCACTTCTTGAAATAGCTGCAACCCGGGGGGTCAGCGCCAACCGGCTGATCACCGAAATCGATCGGGATCGCCAGGGCAATCTTTCCAGTGCCATCCGGCTATTTGTACTGGCCGAGGCGCTCGCCCGCACGATCGTGCCGACGTCCACGGCTCGCGAATGACTTCCTTCTGTCGCGCAGCCGCCACCGGTTCCAGGCCCGCATTCGCGGCTGGAACTAGCGGTCAACATATCATTGGGGCTTGCGGATTACGCTGTAAGCCTTAAGCTATGACATCGCTGCGCCACACAAATACCAGTGCATCGTGGCCAAAGGAGGAAAGCAGGGAAATGGCGGAAATCGTCAACCTCAACCGTTTTCGCAAGGCCCGCGAAAAGGAACGCGCCCAGGCTGAGGCGGAGGAGAACCGCATACGGCATGGCCGCGCCAAGGGACAGAAATTGCGCGAAAAGAGCGAACGCGACCAGAATGAGCGATCGCTTGACGGCGCGAAGCATGAAGAAGACAACGAACCGAAACCGGCCTGACAAGGCCACATAATACAAAGATTAACTGGCTAATATTACCGGACGGCTTCGGCCTAACCGGAACATCAACGGGAGGGAAATGGCTGAATGCAAAGCAATGCATCAGAGCTGACGGAAATGGCAATGATTCCGGAAATTCGCGCGGTTGAGATAGACCGACCCTGGATGTGGCTGGCCGCCGGCTGGCGCGACTTCTCTCGCGCGCCGATGGTAAGCCTTTGCTATGGCTTTATTTTCAGCGTCGCCGGCTATGTGGTCATATATGGCCTCTATGCCGTCGATCAGTTTTATCTGATTTTGCCGCTGGCGGCGGGATTCACATTGGTCGGGCCGGTTGCGGCCGTGGGCCTGTACGATGTCAGCCGCCGTCTGGAATCAGGACAACCGGTTACGCTTGGCGCCGCGCTACGGTCTTTCCTGTCCCATGCCGGCACCATATCGGCGATGGGTCTGGTTCTGATGCTGTTTTTGCTGGCCTGGATTCGCATCGCCCTGCTGATATTCGCCCTGTTCTTCGGCGGCAAGGCCATCCCCCCGGGGAACTTCATCGAAGTGGTGTTTTTCGCGCCGGAAAGTCTGCCTTTCGTGATAATCGGGACAGTGGTGGGGGCCATCCTCGCGACTTCCGTATTCGCCATCAGCGCCATATCGCTACCGATGCTACTGGACCGCAATGTGGGCGTGCCGACGGCCGTGGTGGCCTCGTTCCGGGCCGTCAACAAGAACCCGCAGGCAATGGCGCTATGGGCCGCCCTGATTGCCGGTTTCACGGCTTTCGGGATCGCAACGCTGTTCGTGGGGCTGACCGTCTGCCTGCCGTTGGTCGGATACGCGTCCTGGCATGCCTATCGCGACCTGATCGGCGAGGAAGGCACAGTTTCGCTTTAGATGGCAGCGGCCGCGCGGCGACGCTGTCCCGTCAAACCCTGATAATCTTACCCGGATTCATGATGTTGTCCGGATCAATGGCCAGCTTCAGGGTGCGCATCACGCTGATCGCCTCGCCATGTTCGGCGATCAGGAAATCCATCTTGCCCATGCCCACGCCATGTTCGCCGGTGCAGGTGCCGCCCATTGCGATGGCGCGATGCACCATGCGCTCGTTGATTTCCTCAGCCATGTCGAGCTGCGACTGATCGTCATGGTCGACCATGAACTGGACATGGAAATTTCCGTCGCCCACATGCCCCAGGATGGGAGCGATCATGCCGCTCTCGTCGATATCCCTGCGGGTTTCCAGAATACATTCGGCCAGTTTCGAAATGGGCACGCAAACATCGGTGGCGATGCCGCGACGTCCCGGCGCCAGCGCCAGCGCCGCGTAATAGGAATCATGCCGGGCCTGCCACAGCGCGTTGCGGTCTTCCGGCCGACTGACCCATTTGAAGGCGCTGCCACCGTTTTCCGCAGTGATCTCGCCGACGGTTTCGGCCTGTTCCGTGGTGTAGGTCTTGCTGCCGTGAAATTCGAAGAACAGGGTCGGCTTTTCCTCATAGCCTTGCAGTTTCGAGTAGGCGATACAGGCCTTCATCTGCAACTCGTCGAGCAATTCCATGCGCGCGACCGGAACCCCCATCTGGATCGTCTGGATAACCGTCGCCACCGCACCGGCCAGGCTGTCGAACTGGCAAACCGCCGCGGTAATCGATTCCGGGATGCCGTATAGCCTCAGCTGGATTTCGGTAATCACGCCCAGCGTACCTTCGGAGCCCACGAACAAGCGGGTCAGATCGTAGCCGGCGGAGGATTTACGCGCCCGCCCGCCGGTTCGAACGATGCGCCCATCAGGCATGACCACCGTCAACCCCAGCACGCTTTCGCGCATGGTCCCGTAACGCACCGCATTGGTGCCCGACGCACGCGTCGCCGCCATGCCGCCCAGCGATGCATCGGCGCCCGGGTCGATGGGGAAAAACAGCCCCTGGTCCTTGATATATTCGTTAAGCTGCTTGCGGGTGACCCCGGCCTGAACGCGGCAATCCAGATCTTCCCCGTTGACCGACAGTACGGCGTTCATCCGGCTGACATCCAGGCTGACGCCGCCCTTCAACGCCAGCACATGGCCTTCCAGCGACGTCCCGGTGCCGAAGGGAATGACCGGCACCTTGTATTCGGCGCAAAGTTTCACGATGACCGACACTTCCTCGGTGGTTTCCGCGAAACACACAAGATCGGGCGGCACGGCCGAGAACGGGCCTTCGCCCTTGCCATGCTGTTCGCGCACCGCCGCCGAGGTCGTCATCCGATCCCCCAGCAAGGCGGCCAGCGCCGTCGTCAGCGCCTCGGGAACCGGAATTTTTTGCGCAGCCAACTGATCGACCTTCATGGCATCAACCTCAACAGTAATTTGGCAGATTGTATACGGTGCACAGGGCAAAAAAACCATCCCGAAATCGGCTTCATCCAATCGGGAAAGCATTTACGGCCTGTAAATTGTCGAAATCCGCCCCAATTTATGATAAAGTTTTTCTTTTGCGGCAGTTTTCCGCGGTTTGCTATAACAGATGGAGTATCGACCAATGAACGTTGAGACCATTCTGAAAACGAAAGGCGCCAAGGTCGTAACGATAACGCCTGAAACAACGGTCGGGGAAGCTGCAAAAATTCTTAAACGGGCGCGGATTGGTGCCGTTGTGGTCAGTAACAACGGTAACGACGTGCTCGGCATCCTGTCGGAGCGCGATATCGTTTGCGCCATGGCGGAGCCGACCAAGCGCACCGCCTTGCCGGAAAAGGCCGTAAGCAGCCTGATGACACGCGACGTCCTGACCTGCGAGCCCGGCGACACGGTCCAGAAATGCATGTCGATCATGACGGACCGCAGGGTTCGCCATCTGCCGGTGATCCACGAAGACAAGATGGTCGGGCTGATCAGTATCGGCGACGTGGTGAAAAACCGGCTTGAGGAACTGGAAAGCGAAGCCGGCTTCCTGCGCGAACTGATCGCCAGTTAAACCGTCAAGAGGCCTGATTCAGATTTTCTTCTTCTTCGCCTGCCCAGGCGCGGTTCCGGTCGCGGCGGGAGTTTGCTGACGCCTGATCTGCCCCGGCGGTATATGGAACAGGCTATGGCAGCCCGCAAGCGTGGTGGAAGCCGCGGCCAGAAGCGTCCAGCGAATAACGTTGCGGCGTGTCTTGTTTGCATCCATGGGGCAAGGCCTTCCTTCATTCAATTTGTATTCTTCCGAAACAGCTGAATACAGGGAATTTGTTGCCATCCCGTTAAAGGCTTGTCGCCGCCCGCGCCGCCTGGTCGTAAAGCCCCGATAGCGCGCGCAAAAAGCGGGCAACCGCGGCGATTTCATCCTCGTCGAAATTGCCCAGCGACGTGATCGTTTCCACCAGGCAGGGCTCGCGCACTTCGCGATAGCGGCGGCAGGCTTCCGCACCCTCGTCCGAGGTTCTGTAGAGGCTTTCCTTGCCACGCTTTTCGGCGGCGACCAGACCCGCCTTTAACAGCTTCTTCAGCGCGTAATTGACCAGGTGAGTATCCTCGATATTCAGCACGAAACAGATGTCCGCCAACCGCTTGTCGCGCGCCCGGTGGTTCACCGTATGCAACACCAGCACATCGAGCCGGTTGAAATCGGGATATCCCGCCGCCGCCATGCAGCGTACGATCCATCGGTCGAAGGCGTTGCCGGATATGATCAATCCATATTCAAACTCGCTCAGGGCCGGCGCGCCGCCATCGGCCAGATGAGCCGAGGAAACGATCTTGCCGCCGGTCTTGTTGCGGGGTTTATCCGGCATTGCCGATGCTCCTATTTGTCCTTCGCCGGGCCAAAACCGCCGCCGCCGGGCGTTTCCAGCACCCAGACATCGCCGGGATGCATGGGGCCGGTATCAGTGCCGCTCATCTCAACGATCGTGCCGTCTGTGCGCTCGATCCAGTTGCGGCCCAGCTTGCCGGGTTCGCCGCCGGCCATGCCATAGGGCGGCACGATACGGTGGTTGGACAGGATCGACAGGGTCATTTCTTCCAGGAAACGCAGTTTACGGATTACCCCGTCGCCGCCGCGATGACGCCCTTGTCCACCGCTTCCCCGGCGGATTTCATAACTTTCCAGCCGGACCGGGAAGCGCATTTCCAACACTTCGGGGTCGGTCAGGCGGCTGTTGGTCATGTGGGTATGAACCGCGTCGGTGCCATCGAAATCCGGCCCGGCGCCGGAACCGCCGGCGATGGTTTCATAATACTGATAGCGCTCGTTTCCGAAGGTGGTGTTGTTCATCGTTCCCTGGGCCGCCGCCATCACGCCCAGCGCGCCGTAGAGCGTGTCGGTGACGACCTGCGAGGTCTCCACATTGCCCGCGACCACCGCCGCCGGATAACGCGGCGCCAGCATCGATCCCTCGGGGATGATCAACTCGATCGGCTTCATGCAGCCCTCGTTCATCGGGATATCGTCCTCGACCAGTGTGCGGAACACATACAGCACCGCGGCGCGGCAAATCGCGCTGGGGGCATTGAAATTGTTCTCCAGCTGATCGCTCGATCCGGTGAAATCCACCTTCGCGCTGCGCGTCGCCTTGTCGATGGTGATCGAGACATGAACCTTGGCGCCGTTATCCAGCGGGTAGGTAAACTCGCCATCCTTCATGACGTCGATAACCCGACGCACCGATTCCTCGGCATTGTCCTGTACGTGCCCCATATAGGCGCGTACGACATCCAGACCGAAATGTCCCACCATGCGGCGCAGTTCGGAGACACCCTTTTCATTGGCGGCGATCTGCGCCTTGATGTCGGCCGTGTTCTGGTCGGGATTACGTGTCGGGTATTTGCCCGATGCCAGCAGTTCGTACAGTTCCTTCTCGCGGAACTTGCCCTGGTCGATCAACAGGAAATTATCGATCAGAACGCCTTCTTCCTCCACCACCGTGCTGTTCGGCGGCATGGACCCGGGGGTCAGGCCGCCGATATCCGCGTGATGGCCACGAGCCCCCACATAGAACAGGATTTCCTTGCCCGCCTCGTCGAACACCGGGGTCACGATGGTGATGTCCGGCAGATGGGTGCCGCCGTTATAGGGCGCGTTCAACATATAAACGTCGCCCGGGCGAATCTTGCCCGCGTTGTTGTTGATCACCGCGCGGATGCTTTCGCCCATGGACCCCAGATGCACCGGCATATGCGGCGCATTGGCAATCAGCGAGCCGTCATTATCGAAAATCGCGCAGGAGAAATCCACGCGCTCCTTGATGTTCACCGAATAGGCGGTGTTCTGCAACGTGAAGCCCATCTGTTCGGCGATCGACATGAAGAGGTTGTTGAAGACCTCCAGCATGACCGGATCGACGGTGGTGCCGATGGCCTCGCGCTTGGGCAACGGCACGACACGGGTAAGCACCAGATCGCCGCCCGCATTCATTTCCGCCTGCCAGCCGGGTTCGATCACGGTGGTGGCGGTCGCCTCGCGAATGATGGCGGGGCCGTCGATCTTCTGGCCGGCGGTCATATCGGCGCGATCATAGATCGGCGTATCGTGCTCATCGCCCGCCATGTAGCTGCGCACGGTGGCCAGGGCCTTCGCCCCTTCGCCTTTGGCGGGGGCAACGCTGCCGGCGCCCTCCCGTACATCCCCGGTGGCGCCGATGGCCTCGACCGCCGCTGTCTCCACCACCAGGGCCTTTTCGGCCATGATGAAGCCATAGCGTTGGCGGTGGGCCTCCTCGAACGCCGCCTGCATTTCGGCGACCGGTCGGTAATCCACCTCGATCGAGGTGTCCGTGCCCTCATATTTCAGATGCACCCGTCGCAGCATGCTACGGCGGCTTGCGGGGATATGCTGGTTGGCCAACTCACCGTCGGCGTCGGTGGCCAGTTCGCCGAGTACGTCTTCCAGCTTCGGCACCAGGGTCTCGGTCAGCCGCTCCTCGACCGATTTTTCGCGCAGCGCCCGCACATCGGCCAGGCCCATGCCATAGGCCGACAGAACACCCGCGAAAGGATGCAGGAAGACCTTTTTCATGCCCAGCGCATCGGCCACCAGGCAGGCATGCTGCCCGCCGGCGCCGCCGAAGCTGCAGAGCGTATATTCAGTGACGTCATAACCGCGCTGGACCGAGATCTTCTTGATCGCGTTGGCCATGTTCTCGACCGCGATCTTCAGGAAACCACCGGCAACTTCGACCGGCGTACGCTTGTTGCCGGTCGCCGCCTCGAT
>JAOUMF010000671.1 GCA_029881615.1 Alphaproteobacteria bacterium
GGCCGAGGACCTTGTCGTCCATGTGGTCCGCTAACTCCCCGGCCATGGTTTCGTATAGATGGTCCAGGAGAGCGGAAAGGGCGCGACATTGTTCCGCGTTCAAGCAGTCGATGCGGCCGGATTCGAGATGGTACAGGAACTGGTCGAGGTGGTAGCCGTCGCCGCGGCCCAGCGCCAGACGCGCCAGGCCCGGCATGAAATAGCGCCAGGCCTCATCGGTCAGGTAACAAACGGGATCCCAGGCCAAATTGCCGACCTGATCCAGTGAAACCGTCGCCGGCGTTACCGCCTGCATGGTTCCTTCATGTTCGGCGCATTCGTCGCAATGGCCGGGATTGCGGACCATCTGCGCCGGGCGTTCGCATCCGAACGCTTCGTCGATTGCCGGCAATATCCCTTCGATCTCCATGGCCCATGAATATCACTTATCCAGCACCTTCGGCCAGTTCTTGTCGGCCTCGGCAATATTGCCTGGAATATCGCGTACCCAATTCTGCTGCACCTTCTTGCTATAGTTCAGGTATAGCTTGTCATCGACGATTCGCCATGCTTGCGGGTCGGATGGGGCGGTATAGCCCTGGGAGACGGCCCATGCGCAGTAGCCGCCATATTGCGGGGCGAAGGCTTGCGGGTCCGATTTGAAGGCGTTCAGATTTTCGGCGCTGGAAAATCGCCAGGTTGCGCCATTCCACTCATACTCATGGTCGCTGTTGCCTTCGACAGGTTTGCCCTGCGTGAAATAGGCAACCGGGTCATGGCCGCTGACGGCCAGGTTGCTGAGTATTCCGGTGGAAACGGGATCCTTGGCGAAAACGGGGGCCAGGGAAGCCTGGGCCACAAGGCCGAGAACCAGCAAGATCGTGAGGGGCAAGAAACGGGAATTCATGGCGGTCGCTCCATCGGGGCTAAGTAAGTCCCCGATTCTTATCCGACAAATTTCACGGAATTATCCCGCCCTTGTTCACTAACCCGTGACGGGCCTGTTTATCGGTATATCCCGGCTTCGTGCGGCATGATGCCGGCGGCGATCGCTTCGAGCGTGGGCCAGTCGAGAATGCCTATTTCGCCGCGCGTGCCGGTGCGGATGACGCCGCGATCGCGGAATGCCGACAGGGTGCGGCTGGCGGTTTCGGCGGTGGTGCCCAGGTAATCGGCGATATCGGCCCATCGCATGGGAATTTCCACGATTTCGATTCTCAAACCCGTGGCACCGGCCTGGCGGCGGGCCATGGTCAGCAGGAAGGTTGCCACGCGCTCTTCCACCGAACGATGAGCCAGCATCAGCATGCGGTCCTGCGCCTCGGTCAGTTCGTCGGCTATCTGGGAGAGAAACAGTCGCCGCACGCCCGGCGCCTTGTCGAACAATCGTTCCAGTGCCGGCCGCGGCCATGCGTGAAACGCGCAGTCTGTCACTGCTTCCGCACTGTAGCCGTATATGGCGTTCATATTGAAGGTAACACCCAGAAAATCGCCGGGATAGAGGAAGCCGGTGATCTGGCGCCGCCCGTCCGGCAGCAGCTTGAATACGCTGGCGATGCCCCGACGCACCCCGTAAACGCTGTCCGCGGGATCTCCCTCGATGATGATCGATTGGCTGGCTGGCAGGTTTACCGGCCGCGCTATTTCGATCAACTGGGCGACAGCCTTGTCGTCCAGCACCTCAAGGCGTTTTCGCAAGGGGTTCTTGGCCCGATGTTCTGTAGCGGTTGGCATGGCAAGCGTCTCAGCAAGAATTGTACCAAAGTACTGCAACCGATCAGAGGTAGGAAAGATTAAATATACCCGTTCGCTGGAGAGTCAAGAGAGAGGGTGGCCAACCCGGCGATGTTTAAGGCGATTGCAGGGACGTTGGCGATATTGCGTTTGCCGGGAACAGGCTATAAGTGATTGGTGCGTCGGCGATAATCGCCGCGGGTTTCGGGAAGGGCATGGCGGTTGGAGTTCGTTACAAATCCCTGGTTTTACGCATTGGCGTTCCCGGCCGTGCTGATCGTCGGCTTTTCCAAGGCCGGGGTCGGCGGCGGGCTGGGGATCATGGCGGTGCCCATGATGGCCCTGGTGGTGTCGCCGGTGCAGGCGGCCGGCGTGCTGATGCCGCTGTTGCTGTTCATGGACATCTTCACGCTGCGTGCC
>JAOUMF010000672.1 GCA_029881615.1 Alphaproteobacteria bacterium
CGAGCCGATCGATGGCGTCCCGCGCGATCTGCCGACCCTGCGCGACCCGGACCGGCTGACCTATTACAAGGAAGAGGTTGGCGGCCTGGTGATGGGTGGCTATGAGCCGAACCCCATCCCCTGGGCTGTGAACGGCATCCCCGACAAGTTCCATTTCTCGCTGCTCGACGAAAACTGGGATCATTTCGAGCCGATGATGGAACTGGCGCTGGGCCGGGTGCCCGCGTTGGAAACCGCCGGTATCAAGCAGCTCATCAACGGGCCCGAGAGCTTTACGCCGGACGGCAATTTCATCCTCGGCGAAGCGCCGGAATGCGCCGGATTCTATGTCGGCGCGGGGTTCAATGCCTTCGGCATCGCATCCGGCGGAGGCGCCGGCAAGGCGCTGGCGGAATGGATTGCCGGTGGCCAACCGCCCTATGATCTGTGGGCCGTCGATATCCGCCGCTTCGGTCAGCCCCATGGCGATATGGATTGGGTGCGCACGCGTACACTTGAGATGTACGGCAAGCATTACACCATCGCCTGGCCCTTCGAGGAACATGAAAGCGGCCGGCCGCGACGCCGTTCGCCGCTCTATGACCGACTTTCCGCCCAGGGCGCCTGTTTCGGCGAAAAGCTGGGCTGGGAGCGCCCCAACTGGTTTGCGCCGAAAGGCGTGGAGCCGCGCGACGAATATTCGTTCGATCGCCAGAACTGGTTTCCCCATGTCGGCGCCGAACACAAGGCCGTACGCGAGCGGGTCGGCCTGTTCGACCAGACCTCATTTGCCAAATTCAGGGTAAGCGGGCCGGATGCCGAGTCCGCGCTAGGCTGGATCTGCGCCAACAATATCGCCAAACCGCCGGGCACACTGACCTACACTCAAATGCTCAACGAAAGCGGCGGCATAGAGTGCGACCTGACGGTGGCCCGCCTGGCGCCCGACGAGTTCTATATCGTCACCGGCACCGGCTTCGCGACCCATGATTTCGCCTGGATCAAAGCTAACATCCCCAGCGGGCTCGACGCACATCTAAGCGACGTAACATCCTCCCGGGCCGTTATGTCCCTGATGGGGCCTTCCGCCCGTGACGTGCTGTCGGCGGTGTGCCCCGACGATATTTCCAATGGGGGATTCCCATTCGGCGCCGTGCGCGAAATACAGATAGCCGGAGCGCCGGTAATCGCCCTGCGAGTGACCTATGTGGGCGAATTGGGCTGGGAACTCCATATGCCGGTCGAAAACGCACCGAATGTGTACGATCAATTGATGAAAGCCGGAGCGCAACATGGCATCGCCAACACCGGCTATCGCGCCATCGAGAGTCTGCGGCTGGAGAAAGGCAACCGTGCCTGGGGCGCCGATATCGGGCCGGACTATACTCCGTTCGAGGCAGGCCTGGGCTGGGCGGTGAAGCTGAAATCCAACTTGCCCTTCCTTGGCCGCGAGGCGATCCTGGCACAGCGCGAGAACGGTGTTCAAAAAATGCTGGCCGGCTTTACCGTGGCCGACAGAGAGGTCGTTCTGCTGGGTCGTGAAACCATCTACCGCAATGGCGAACGCGTTGGCTGGCTATCCAGCGGCGGCTGGGGCTACACGCTGGACTGCAACATCGGTTATGGCTATGTGCGCAACAAGGCGGGCGTCGACCGCGACTACGTCCTGTCCGGCAAGTACGAGCTGGAAGTCGCCACGCAGCGTGTCCCCTGCGAGGTCTTCATGGACCCGCTTTACGACCCGAAGATGGAACGCATCAAGAGCTGATGGTTTGCGTCATCGCATAGGCAATATCGGCACGGACCAGTTCGTCAAAAGTCTCGATCGACATTTTATCGTCCGACATGAGTTTGATGAAGCGGGCGTTATGCAAATTATACAGAACGCCGGCCGCGACGGCGCAGGGATAGTCTTGCTGCAGGCGATTGCGATCTTTCAGGATTTCCAGCAAGCTGGCCAGCATACGGACCAGCTCCAGGTCCAGGGACGCATAGCCCCGGCCAAACTCTGAATTTCCCTCGATCACGGCGGTCGCAACCACATGCCGCCACACCGGCTTGTGCAGATAATCCAGCGCATGGCGACAAATTACCTGCGAGAAACGCAATACTGCCTCCAGCGGATCCAGCGGCGGGTCGCCCAGTATGCCGTT
>JAOUMF010000673.1 GCA_029881615.1 Alphaproteobacteria bacterium
CGGCCAGCGTGCCGACGCAGACGACGCCCGCCACAGCCATCACCTTTTCGAACACGGGATGGAAATGGGTTTCGGCCTTGCCGTAGCCGTACCAAGCGCCCAGCAACGCCAGGCCAACGCCGATGGCCGCCACCTCGGTCACCCGGAACGTCAGGCCGGCGATCGCCATTGCGACACCAAGGTTTTCCATAATGGGCGCAATCGGAGGCCATCCGATCTTACGCTTGTCCATCATCGCCTGCATGATAGGCACGATGACAAGCAGCACGACGGCGGTCAGGAACAGGCCCATGCCGAGCGTAACGATCATTCCGGTAATCTTTACTGGTAATTCAATCATTTTTCGTCCTTCCCCGTAGACGTCAATTAAGGTTTCGAGGCCTTGCTCCTAGTTTCCGGCGCCTGAGGCCATAAGGCCGCCGCGCACCGATTCGAGCGAATAGACGGGCGCTGGCTTTGTTCTGCCGCCAAATTCGCCGGCAGCCTCATTGGCGCGCGCCCAATCGTTGATACGAACGAGCAGATGCTTCGACACGGCCCGTTTCTCGTTTTCCACCTGGGACAGGTATGCCGCCGAGATTCCAAGTTCGTCGGCGAGCCTGGTCTGGGAGATGTTGCGTTTCACCCGCATGTCCCGGATTACCGACCCGCGGCGCAGCTCAACCGGCTGCTTCGCCGTCTTGGCCATCCGCCGCCGCTTCTTGCGGTGCAGGACGAGAGCGTTCTCGCCGAACGCGCCGGGCCGTGTCAGCAGGATCTTGGAGGACAGCCAGGCTTCGACCCAGCCCTTTACCCGGTCCGCGCCACCCGGCTCATGGCCGGCCGGCCATTCCACATGGCCGAAAATGCCGTCTTCCTGGAGCTGCAGGACGGCCTCGTCGAAGCGGTCGCGAACCCGGCCGCCCCAATGGCTGTCCCGACCCTCCAGCACCGGCAATTCACCGATATCCTCGAGCAGGTGGTCGACACGGCGGTCCATCGAGCCACGCGAACGCACCGCGCCCCACAATACCATCGTATTGAGGCTGATCTTCTTGGCCATAACCGCACTGCCGCGGTTCCGCCGGTGATCGAATTCGAGAATGCGCTGCGGTATGGCGCCAAGCCAGACCTTGGCCTGGGCATTCATCCACCATTGCGACCAATGCCCGATGCGCGTCAGCCAGACGATTTCGGAGCGGCTGCGAATCTCGCCGCCAGCCTGAATGGTCTGCGAATCGACAATGTCGAACAAGCGATCGCCGATGACCGACACGCCTTTTGCGTTCCAGCGATTCAGGCCCGGATCCCATGCCGGGAACTGATGGACGTCGAATCGCAGGCCCTGCAGCCGCAGGATTTCCTCGTCAACCCGCCGACGCAACTCCGCGCCCTCGCTGCCCCACCGCCGCAGCCCCTTGTAACGCAGGATCGCCGCGGCCGTGATCGGGACCGGCGCAAGCAGTGGAAATTTCGGTTTGTTGCCGACGCCCGGCTCGCAGATTTGCGCCAGGATCGCCAGCAGCACATCCACGGTCAGCGCCGAGAACCCTTCGACAAAGGCCCATTGCTTATTCAGGTCGCTGCCATTGTGGCGGGCAATCACCGCCGCCGGATCCGGATAAATGACGATCTGGCCGCCGCGCTTTCCCAGATGGCGATATGTCAGGCGGCCTTCCGCATCCGCCGACCAGCCGCCCATGAGTCCGCGCGCGCCGTCCCCACCTTTGAACAGCGCCGCAATCGCCGCGGCCACCAGTGGATTATTGGGTATTTTTCCCCATCCCCCCGGAAACGCATTCGCCAGTCTGAAACTTCCCCTTTTGGCTGGATCTGCTCCTTGCATCTTGCTCCCCATATCGGGGAAAAACATCGGCGTCGGGGATGTGGGTATTCAGTCTTGTTTATCGGTATCTACGGTTTATGGCGACCAGTGCAACTTTCCCTGACGCACTGTATGCCCTGTCCGGATTCCTGACCGTCCCACACCAACTCGGCCTGCGTTTCTCCCCAGTTCGTTACCAAGTGCCTTACCGGATCCAGCCCCTAGCCCGGCGCGGCGATTTCGTTAACAAACTCTTAACGCAAGAATCAGGCCTAAATGCGATCTGCTTTTTTTTCAAATACTTATATAATTTTAGATAATT
>JAOUMF010000065.1 GCA_029881615.1 Alphaproteobacteria bacterium
TCGGCCTTCATGGACGAAAAAGGTTACAGCCGGACCAGCGATTTCGTCGGCGCGGCGGTGCCCAACGTCACCGACTGGCAATATCTGAACCTGAATTACGTCGTGAAAGCGAAGATCAATCAGGATCTCTGCATCAAATGCGGCCGCTGCCACATCGTCTGCGAGGATACCTCGCATCAGGCGATCACCGACATGAAGGACGGCGCCCGTTATTTCGACGTCAAGGACGAGGAATGCGTCGGCTGCAACCTATGCGCCAGCGTCTGCCCGGTGGAAGGCTGTATCGAAATGGTCCGGCAGACATCGGGAACCGACGCACGCACCGGCAAGCCGATCGACAACAGCTATGCCAACTGGACGACGCACCCTAACAACCCACAGGCCGTTTCGGCTGCGGAATAGGGCTTCAGGCTCGCTACATAGAACGGTGGCCGCTTGGCATTTGAAGGTGCCTGGCGGCCCCGTATGCTCTTACCCCGTCAGACCCAGCGTGCTTTCCGCGAACAGCGAATCCACCTCGACCGGCTTGGTGATGATTCCCTGCGCCAGCGCGTGGCCGATCAGTTTTTCCAGTGTCGGGCGGTTGGGCTCCACGCCGTAGGGCAGGGGGTCGGCCATGACCTCCATCACATGGGTATGCAGTTTGTCGATGGCCGTGGGCTCGGCGATCCGGCCGGCCTTCAGCGCCTCGACATAGCGCCGCTTCGATTCGGCGAAGGCCTCGAAGGTCTCGGCGGCGATATGGGGGTTGGCCGCCAGCACGTCGTCGCGCACCACGACCAGATGGTTGATGGGAAAGACGCCATGCGTCTTCAGCGCCGCCATGCCGGCCCCGGCGGCGTCGGGAATCATCGGCTCCAGCAACGGATGGTCCAGCGTGCCGACCGCCCCGGCCAGCTCGCCGCTGTCCAGCATTTCCTCCAGCGTGCGGCCTTCCTCGACCGGCACCGCATTGGCCGGCGGGCGATAATCGGCCACATGCTCGTCGCCCGACAGCACCCAGGTGATCTTGTCGAGGTCCACGCCGTATTCGTCTTGCAGAATGCCGCGCGCCCAGACCCCGGTGGTTACCGTATAGCCGCGATTGACGCCGACCTTTTTGCCTTCCAGATCCTTGGGATGGGTAATGCCCGCCTTGCTGTTCTTGAAGATCGCCGCATGGTGAAAACCGCGCACCAGGAAGATCGGCAGGGCGGTGAATTTCACCCCATGCTCGCGGGCGCAGATATAGGTGGTCAGCGCCATTTCGCTGATATCGAACTCCAGCCCGCGCACCATGCGCCGAAAGGCCTTGACCAGGACCGGAACTTCTTCCCAGTCGAAATCGAAGCTGGCGGGTTTCACCGTGCCGTCCTTGACGGCCTGATTGTTCCCCTGCATGCGGCTGACCGCCTTGAATGTAGGCCTTGTCATCGGGCGTCCCTCTCCGGATCGTTGTTATCTGTTGGTGGGCAAATTAAGCGAAGGGCGCCTGTTCTGTCGAGCGGTCTAACAGCAATCGCAGCCCAATTCGCCGTAATCCACCAGCGAGGGCAGCAGCCAGGATACGGGCAGGTCGTCCTCAACCACATCGGCCACCGGCTTGAATATCTTGAAGCGATAGCGTGTTTCGTCCTCGCCCCAGAAGGCCGCGATGGTCTCGATCGGCGGACAGCCCGGCATCTGGCATTCGACTTCGGCCACCATCACGGCCGACGCCGTGCCCAGCGAAAACCGCGCGCGCACCCACGCCTCGACGCGCGCCGTAGCCTCGTGATGTTCCGGGTCTCTGTGAACATTGCCGAACATGGGCCCGTTATAGGCCATATGGGGCAAGGGTGGAACGGTGGTTATCCCTCCGCTCGCCACACCTCCGGCGCCTGGTTTAGCCGTTCCGTCATGTCCACGCGCTGTTGTTCCAGCGCCACGGGCAGTTGGCCATTGAACTGGGCGAAATGTTCTTTCTGATCTTCCGCTTCCGCCAGCCCCTCGGCGCGGTCGATGGCGGTGAGTTCGAGAAACGATTCGCGCGGAAAGTCGAGACCGGTCCAGGTCATGTCTTCGTGCCGGGGCATCAGGCCGAAGGGGCTGGCCTCGGCCGTGGCGTTGCCGCGAACGCGATCGACGACCCATTTTAGGACGCGCATGTTCTCGCCGAAACCGGGCCAGATGAATTTGCCGTCACCGTCCTTGCGGAACCAGTTGACGCGGAAAATCGCCGGCGGCTTCGCCACGCGTTCGCCCATGGCCAGCCAGTGCGCCCAGTATTCGCCCATGTTGTAGCCGCAGAAGGGCAGCATCGCCATCGGGTCGCGCCGGATCGCGGCCTGCCCGACGGCCGCCGCGGTGGCCTCCGACCCCATGGTGGCCGCCATATAGACGCCATGCGCCCAGTCGCGCGCCTGATAGACCAGCGGGAAGGTGCGGCTCAGCCGTCCGCCGAAGATGAAGGCGTCGATCGGCACGCCTTCCGGCGCTTCCCAATCGGGATCGAGGCTGGGGCATTCGGTGGCCGGCGCGGTGAAGCGGGAATTGGGATGCGCCGCGGGCCGGCCGCTGTCGGGCGTCCAGTCATTGCCTTGCCAGTCGATGGCGTGTGCCGGCGGGGCGCCGTCCATGCCCTCCCACCAGACGTCGCCGTCGTCGGTCAGCGCCACGTTGGTAAAGATGCAGTTCTTCGCCAGCATGCGCATCGCGTTTGGATTGGAGTCCATCGAGGTCCCCGGCGCCACGCCGAAATAGCCGGCCTCCGGGTTGATCGCATGCAGGCGCCCGTCCTTGCCCGGCTTGATCCAGGCGATATCGTCGCCCACCGTCGTCGCCTTCCAGCCGTCGAAGCCGGTGGGCGGGATCAGCATGGCCAGGTTGGTCTTGCCGCAGGCGCTGGGGAAGGCGGCGGCGACGTATGTCTTCTCGCCTTCGGGGCTCTCCAGCCCCAGGATCAGCATATGCTCGGCCAGCCAGCCCTCGTCGCGCGCCATCGCCGAGGCGATGCGCAGCGCAAAGCATTTCTTGCCCAGCAGCGCATTGCCGCCATAGCCGGACCCGTAGGACCAGATTGAACGGTCTTCCGGGAAATGGACGATATATTTGGTCTCGCTGCAGGGCCAGGCCGTGTCGGCCGCGCCCGGCGCCAGCGGCGCGCCCACCGAATGCAGGCAGGGCACGAATTCGCCCTCCGCGCCGAGGGTGTCGAGCACCGCGTCTCCCATCCGGGTCATGATTCGCATATTGACGGCGGCATAGGCCGAATCGGTGACCTGCACGCCGATATGGGCGATGGGGGAGCCCAGCGGCCCCATGGAGAACGGGCAGACATACATGACGCGGCCGCGCATGCAGCCGTCGAACAGGCCGTTCAGCGTTTGCTTCATCTCGTCCGGGGCGACCCAGTTATTGTTGGGTCCGGCCTCTTCCTCGGTGGTCGAACAGATGAAAGTGCGATCCTCGACGCGGGCCACGTCGTCGGGGTCGGAACGGGCCAGGAAGCTGTTCGGGCGCAGTTCCGGGTTCAGGCGAATCATCGTGCCGGCCTGGACCATCTCTTCGCACAGCCGGTCATATTCTTCCTGCGAGCCGTCACACCAGTGGATCGAATCCGGCTTGCAGAGTTCCGCCACTTGGTCGATCCAGGCCAGTAGCCTGGCATTGCCGGTCTTCGCCCCGGACTTGTTCATATGCTGGTGATTCACGGCGCCCTCCGAAAAAACAGATACTCACCCGCGCCGGAAACCAAAAGCCTGCCCGCCCGGCTTCCACGGATGTCTTTTCAAAACCGGGGCGGATGGTAACCAAGCCCAACAGTCGGGGAAACCAAAAAGGCACCCCGACGCCGTAAAAAAGGACAGCGACACTCCCACCCGCCCGGGCGGGCCACGCGAATCCGGCCCGGGCGGGCGCGGACTTGGATGAGCCCTATCAACCTCTCCCTTTTTCCCTCCACTCATTCCTTCAGGCGGAACGTCGTTCTTGCATGAGGGCCGGGGGGTTGCTATCGCTCTGCGCAAGGAAACGGCGGACGGATAACGGAGGACCCCACCATTGGCTGAACAAGTGCTCGCGGCCGTGCGCACCGGCGCGCATAAGACAGAATTTCGCGAATATCCCATGCCCGACGTGCCCGACGACGGCGCGTTGATGAAGGTTGAGGTCGCCGGTATCTGCGGCACCGACGTCAAGCTGTACGCCAAGCCGCCGTCCGACGCGCCGGTCATCATGGGGCACGAGAATATCGGCATCGTCACCAAGGCCAGCGCGAAATTCCTGGCGCGCAAGGGCCTCAAGGAAGGCGACCGGATCTTCGTCGAGCATTATTTGCCCTGCATGAAATGCGAATGGTGCCATATGGGCGAATATCGCCATTGCGAATCGACCGACTGGCGCTTTAACCCCGACGGCATCCGCTATGGCTATACCTCGGCCGAACGCGCGCCGCATCTGTGGGGCGGCTTCGCGCAATATATGTATCTTCCCTGGAACGCGGTCGTGCATAAGGTGCCCGACGGCGTATCGGCGGAGCTGGCGGGGATCGTCACCCCCATGGCGAACGGCATCGAATGGGCGCTGTTCGATTGCGGCGTGGGCTATAATTCCATGGTGCTGATCCAGGGGCCCGGACAACAGGGACTGTCCCAGACGGTGGCCTGCAAGCAGGCCGGGGCGTCGCTGATCATCGTCACCGGCGCCTCGAAGGACAAGGCGCGGCTGGCGGTGGCGAAAAAGCTGGGCGCCGATCATACCATCGTGGTGGACGAGGAAGACCCGCTGGCCCGCATCATGGAAATCACCGCCGGGCGGGGCGTCGACGTGGCGCTGGATTGCACCGCGGGCGCCGGCACGATCCCGATCCTGCTGGGTGTCGAGGCGCTGAAGCGCAAGGGCGGCACACTGCTGATCCAGGGCGAGGTTGCGGAATTCCCGAACTTCCCCATCGGCAAGATCACGGTGAAATACATCACCATCAAGAGCGCGCGGGGCCATGGCTACCGGTCGTGCGAGCTGGCGCTGCAACAGCTGGCCTCCGACCGGTTCCCGCTGGATCTGGTGACCACCCACAAATTCGGGTTGAAGGACACCGATCTTGCCATCAAGTCGGTCGGCGGGCTGGGCGAGGAAGGCGTGATTCACGTATCCCTTCTGCCCTGGGAGTAATGCAGTGCCGGGCGAGGAGCGCATTCCCGTTACCGTGCTGACCGGCTATCTGGGGGCCGGCAAGACGACGCTGCTCAACCGCATTCTGTCCGAGGATCATGGCCGCCGCTATGCGGTCATCGTCAATGAATTCGGCGAGATCGGCATCGATGGCGACCTGGTATTGAACAGCAGTGAAGAGCTGTTCGAAATGAACAATGGCTGCATCTGTTGCACGGTGCGGGGCGATCTGGTCCGCACCCTGCACGGGCTGCTGGCCAAGCGGGAAGATTTCGACGCCATTATCATCGAGACCACCGGCCTGGCCGACCCCGGCCCGGTGGCGCAGACTTTCTTCATGGACCGGGCCCTGCAATCGAAGGCCTTTCTGGATTCGGTGACGGTTCTGGTCGATGCCCGCCATATCGCCCCGCGCCTGGCCGACAGCCGCGAGGCGGCGGAACAGGTCGCCTTCGCCGATGTGATCGTCCTCAACAAGACCGACCTCGTAAGCGAGGGTGAGTTGATGGAGGTCGAGGCGCGGTTGCGCCGGCTGAACCCCCACGCGCCGATTCATCGCTCGATTCGCGCCGGCGTGGCGCTGGACAAGGTGCTGGGCCGCGGCGGGTTTGTTCTGGACCGCATCACCGCGCCAGAGGCCGCCTGCGACGAACCCGGCCATGTCCATGGCGAACATTGCGGCCACGATCACGCGCATGACCATGTACATGACAGCGATATCACCAGCGTGTCCCTGGCCTCGGAAACGCCGATGGCGGCCGCGCAAATCGGTAAATGGCTGGAAAAATTGCTGACCGAACAGGGGCAGGATATTCTGCGCGCCAAGGGCATCATCGATGTTGCCGGCGACGACCGCCGACTTGTATTCCAGGCCGTGCATATGATGCTGGAAGGCGATTTTCAGCGACTGTGGAAGCCGGGCGAGCGGCGCCGGAGCGTGCTTGTCTTTATCGGCCGCAATCTGAACGAAGCCGCGCTGCGGGCCGGTTTCGAAGCTTGCGCCGCCGGCAACAGCGAAACGAAACATGTCATGACAGGAGAGAAATGATGGGAGTTGTCGTTCAGAACATTCCGCGCGCCGATAAGGCCGTGGTCGATGAACTCGCCAGATACGGCGTCGCCACGATTCACGAGGCGCAGGGGCGCAAGGGACTGCTGGGGCCGGAAATCAGCCCGGTATGGCGGGGCGCGCATATTGCCGGGCCGGCGGTAACGGTCAGCGTGCCACCCTGCGACAACTGGATGATCCATGTGGCGGTCGAACAGTGCCAGCCGGGCGATATCATGGTGGTTGCGCCGACATCCTATTCCGATGCCGGCTATTTCGGCGATTTGATCGCGACCTCGCTGAAGGCGCGGGGCGTTGCCGGGATCATCCTCGATGCCGGTTGCCGCGATGTGCGCGACATTACCGAGATGGGCTTCCCGGTCTGGTCGAAATGCATCTTCGGCCAGGGCACGGTCAAGGAGACGCTGGGCAGCGTCAATATCCCGGTGGTTTGCGCCGGGCAGTTGGTCAATCCGGGCGATGTGATCGTCGCCGACGATGATGGCGCGGTGGTCGTGGCCCGCCACGAGGCGGCCGGCGTGCTGGCGGCCGCGCAGGCCCGCGAGGAGAAAGAGGCGGCGTCCCGCAAGCGCTATCTGGCGGGTGAATTGGGCCTCGACGTCAACAATATGCGCGGGGCGCTGGCCGAGAAGGGCCTGAAATATATCGACTGGCAGGGGGAAGACTGATGATTATCGATATCCATGGCCATTACACCACATCGCCGCCGCAGCTTCAGGCCTTCCGCGACGCGCAGATCGCCCATTTCGACGATCCGTCGAAACCGGCGCCCGGCCCCCTTGATATAAGCGACGACGAAATCCGCGAGAGCATCGAGAAAAATCAGCTTGGCGCGATGCGTGAACGCGGTGCCGACATGACGATCTTCTCGCCCCGGGCCGTGGGCATGGGCCATCATATCGGCGACGAGGCCATGTCCCACGCCTGGAGCCGCGTCTGCAACGACATGATCCACCGGGTGGTGCAGCTCTATCCCGATAATTTCATCGGCGTCTGCCAACTGCCGCAATCGCCCGGCGTGCCCGTGGCCAACTGCATCGAGGAACTGGAACGCTGCGTCAACGAGCTTGGCTTCGTCGGCTGCAACCTGAACCCGGACCCCTCGGGCGGGCTATGGCAGACCAAGCCGCTGACCGACCGGGAATGGTATCCCTTCTTCGAAAAGCTGGTGGAGCTGGACGTGCCGGCGATGATCCATGTGTCGGGCTCGTGCAATCCGAATTTCCACCATACCGGGGCGCATTACATCAACGCCGACACCACCGCCTTCATGCAGTTCATCCAGGGCGACCTGTTCGCCGACTTCCCCGACCTGAAGCTGATCATTCCTCATGGCGGCGGGGCGGTACCCTACCATTGGGGCCGCTATCGCGGGCTGGCCGACATGATGGGCAAGCCTTTGCTGCGCGATCACGTGATGAAGAACGTCTATTTCGATACTTGCGTCTATCACCAGCCGGGCATCGAGCTGCTGTTCAAGGTGATCGATATCGACAACATCCTGTTCGCGTCGGAAATGTTCGGCGCGGTCAAGGGCATCGACCCGGAGACCGGCTATCATTTCGACCATACCAAGCGCTATGTCGACAGCCTTGGGCTGTCCGACGAGGACAAACGCAAGGTCTTCGAGGGGAACGCAAGGCGGGTCTATCCGCGCCTCGACGCCGCCTTGAAAGCACGGGGGAAGTAGGGGCCGCGTTCGCGGCGGCCCCCAACCGGCGGATCAGAAATTCACCTGGTCGCCGCCCTTCAGGGTCAGGATTTCGCGGGCCTCGTCGGGGGTCGCGACTTCCAGCCCCAGCCCTTCGATGATCTTGCGGGCCAGTTTCACCTGGTCGGCGTTGGATTTGGCCAGCACGCCGCGCCCGGCCCAGATGCTGTCTTCCAGCCCGACGCGCACATTGCCACCCATCGATGCGGCCTGTGCCGCCACGCGCAGCTGCGCCGCGCCCGCGCCCAGAACCG
>JAOUMF010000674.1 GCA_029881615.1 Alphaproteobacteria bacterium
AGAATAACCTAGATCAGGACGCGGCGGCAGCGAGGTAGCTGGACACCGTGTTGAAGATGATCTGCAGCTGCGAGCCCAGGAGCTGCAGGGCCACGATAGCGGCAACCGACACAAGCGCGGCAACCAGGCCGTATTCGATCATGGTCGCGCCGGATTCGTCATTCAAAAAGGCTTTAAGAAACGACATCTCTGATACTCTCCTGAAAAGAAAATTGTAAAACCGGAAAAAAATCTTTGTGATCTGCCGTCCCGGTTTTCAGCAAACCAACTTGTGTCGGATGTATCTCATGGACATCGCCCAAAGCGCATGACCCATGTGAGTATTCCAGTCAAATATCACATCCAATTAACGGGTAATTTTATCTATTGCATCACCCATATCAGTATCTTTTGAAAAAATATGAGGAATTCCGCCATTTTTGAAATTCTGCAAAAATATCGCCGGACAAATTTTTTGTTTTATACCTCGAATGCCACCCCTTTTTGAAATTAACCTTTCGTTAATTCTTCGCTCAACATAAGTAACCTTCGCTGCCACAAGTCGAGGTATTTTTATATTACAGCAGGGCATAGCGATCAGATGTGAAAGGTAAACTGGATCCGGGCAACACGCGTTCATAGGAACAATTGCCGGCCAACAGCCGTGCGATACACGTTCTGGCCGCAAGGCCGGCCTTCCAGGATGCCTCTTCAAGGCATATTTCGATATTTCGCGCCGGGCACCAGGCCTGCAAAATCAGCATTCCCGAACGGCCGGATGGCATGCAAAAAACCTTTTGGCGCATAAATTAGGCGCACAAATAATAAGGGCGGCGCCTTGCGGCACCGCCCTTAAAATTTCTTTCAGATCCCGGCACGAAGCCGGAATCTGAAGAATAACCTAGATCAGGACGCGGCGGCAGCGAGGTAGCTGGACACCGTATTGAAGATGATCTGCAGCTGCGAACCCAGGAGCTGCAGGGCCACGATAGCGGCAACCGACACAAGCGCGGCAACCAGGCCGTATTCGATCATGGTCGCGCCGGATTCGTCATTCAAAAAGGCTTTAAGAAACGACATTTAAAAATTCTCCTAAAAACTGTTTTGCCGGCTTGGCGGACTTCTGATCTGCCTCCGGGTTCGAGCCAATCGCTCTGCATGTCTTGTCTCATACAGGCCATTTTACAGCATGACCCAATTGAGTTTTTAGGCCGTCTTTCACATCGATTTAGAGAGTAATTTTATCTACACCATCCCCCATTTGAATATAACCAGGCATGAAATGGCTGTTTTCCAAGACATCCATACATCCCCGACATGATCGGAAATTTGAATTACCTGTATAGAGTTTTCGAACATTATATTTTTCAAATATCGCGTTCATATATTCTTAACCGTAAGGTGAACTCTGGCCGCACGAGCGGAAATTCTGAGAAGTTCTGCCAAAATGCGAAAAACCCGCAAATGCGGGCATGTTACGAAAAAACTACGGGAAATCGACTTCGACAACGCTTGCGTATCCGGGCCACACAGCTCCGCCTGGAACTGGATATTGAACCGATCGGCATCCCATGCCGAGTCGGCTCACTCCCGATCATTGGCGTTTCAATTGGAAACCGGCTGAACTCCGGGATCGTCATCGTTATCCATCTCCAGCCCATGCTCGGAAACGAACGCCGCGCTGGAAAGAACAAGTGAAATCAACTCCGACTGACGACCGGTGTTGGTTTTACTGAAGATTTGCTTGAGCTGGTTGCGCACCGTATTGAGGCTGACGCCAAGATCCTCCGACACCTCCTGGGGTCGCTTTCCCTTGACCAATTCCACCACCACACGCGCCTCGGCGAAGGTCAGACCAAACAATTTGGCGACCACTTCCGGCGGCACGCTCTGGCGGATCTCCAGGTCGCGAATGAAGATCGCCGCCGCCCTGGAACCACTATCTCCGGTGCTAAGCTGTACCGGTGCCACCTTGATCGAAAGCGGGCGAACGCCGTCGCCCCTGTCCACCGTCATCACGCCCGCGCCGTCATCATCATCCAGTCCGAGGCCGGTACAGGCCTTTTCCACGAGATTAGACAATTGATCGACCTGATCGCGCCGCGAGGCCGTAATGCGGCCCAGACTCAAACCCCACCCAT
>JAOUMF010000675.1 GCA_029881615.1 Alphaproteobacteria bacterium
CCAGCGCCGCCTTGACGAAGGGCCTTCCCATGATCTGCAGCGCCGCGCCCCGGGTCAGCCGGGCGAACACCGCGATATTGAAAATGCCCACCGCGATAATGGCGTTGATTCCGCCGGGCCCGGCCAGTGCCGCGATCAACACGGCGGTCAGCACGGCGGGGAAGGCGAAGGTCAAGTCGGTGGCGCGCATCACGATGTCTTCCACAAGGCCCCGCCGCAGCGCTGCCATCAGTCCCAGCGGCAGGCCCACCCCGACCCCGATTCCCACGGCGGCCAGCCCCACGGCCAGCGCGTTGCGCGCCCCCAGCATGATCATCGACAGGGTATCGCGCCCGAAATGATCGGTGCCGAACCAGTGCGCCAGCGATGGCCCCCGCAGTTTCTGCGCGATGTTCATCTCCAGCGCCGGCCAGGGCGTCCAGACCAGCGATAGAAGCGCCGCCAGCAACACCAGGCCCACCAGCGACGCCCCGATCGCAAACCCCTTATGCCTCAACGCGGTCCTCATAGCGCCACCTTCGGGCGCGGGTCGATCGCCACGCAGAGCATGTCGACCACGAAATTCACAACCACCACCATGCCGGCCAGAATCAGCACCGCGTCCTTCACCACGATCACGTCGCGCTGGAAGATCGCCTGCAGCACCAGCCGCCCCAGCCCCGGCAGGGTAAATACATTCTCGATGATCACCGCGCCGGCCAGCAGGAAAGCAAATTGCAGCCCCATGACCGTGGTCACCGGAATCAACGCGTTGCGCAACACATGGCCCCGCATGACCGGGCCCCAGTCCAGCCCCTTGGCGCGGGCCGTGCGCACGTAATCCTCGCCCATGCATTCCAGCACTGCCGAGCGCGTGACCCGCGCCAGGATCGCCGCCTCGGTCAGCGCCAGCGCCAGTGCCGGAAGGATCAGCGCGCGCAGCGCCGCCACCGGCCCGGCCTCCCATCCGGGAAAGCCGCCCGCCGGCAACCAGCGCAGCCACACCGCGAAGACCAGGATCAGCAATATGGCAAACCAGAAATTGGGAATGGCCAGCCCCATCTGGGCGAATCCCATCACCCCGTAATCGCCCGCCCGCCCCCGCCGCCTGGCCGCGAACATGCCCAGCGGTACCGCGATCAGGGTGGACAGAACAAAGGCCAGCAAGGCCAGCGGCGCCGTCACTGCCAGCCGTTCGAGCATCATCCCGGCCACCGGCGCCCCATAGGTATGGCTGACGCCCAGATCGCCGGTGATCAACCCGCCAATCCAGGCGAGGTAACGAACATGGGCCGGCCGATCCAGCCCCAGCTGCGCCCGCAGCGCCGCCAGCGTATCCTCGCGCGCCTCGGTCCCCAGCATCACCTCGGCCACGTCGCCGGGCAGAACCTCCAGCACCAGGAATACCACCAGCGACACCGCGAACAGGGTGAGGATCAGGCCAAGGATGCGGCGGGCGAAAAATCCAAGCATGCCATATGCTACGAGGAGTCGGCAGGCCCGGGCAAGCGGCGCGCGCCCCGTCGCGGCGATCCGGGCCGCCGAAGAACGAAGACAAGCCGGCGGTGAATAACCCGTCCCCCCTGTTCCGCATAGCGCGGCAGTGGGGGTGACGCGCCGGGGAAAATGGATATCATCCCGCCCGCGGGTTTAAAAAAAGCAATGCAGGGGGATACATGACCAAGCTGGCGCTTTCCATCGCGACCAACGATTACGATCATTTTCGCGACTTCCGGCAGGGCGACGTGCGCGCCGAGGGGATCGACCATAACTGGTTCATCTTCAGCCATCACGAATGTTTCGCGCGCTTCACCGCCAATCGCGAGTTCGACGTCGCCGAACTGTCCTTCGCCAAGTTCGCCACCCAGGTGACGCGCGAGGACAGCGACATTGTCGGGCTGCCGGTGATCTGCTCGCGCCTGTTCCGTTTCAGCTCGTTCTACGTCAACCGCAACAGCGGCATCAAAAAGGTCGAGGATCTGAAGGGCAAGCGGATCGGCTCGCCGGAATGGGCGCATTCGGCCGCCGTCTATATGCGCGGCTGGATGCATAACGAGATGGGCGTGAAGCTGACCGACGTGCACTGGTACCAGGCCGGGGCCAACGCGCCCGGACGCGAGGAGAAGGTGGAGCT
>JAOUMF010000676.1 GCA_029881615.1 Alphaproteobacteria bacterium
TTGGCGACTATCTGTTTGTTTCAAAATACAGTTATGGTTACAGCCGGTATTCGTTTCTTTTCGGATTCCCTCCTTTCGAGGGGCGGATCTGGGAAAGTCCGGTCGAGCGGGGAGATGTCGCCGTCTTTCGCAAACCACCGGAAAACGAGATCGACTATATCAAACGGATTGTCGGACTACCTGGTGACAGTATCCAGATGCTTAAAGGTGTGCTGCATATCAACGGCGAACCGGTTAAGCGCGAGCGCATAGAAGATTTTGTCGACGATTACGGTCGTAAGATCATCCAGTATGTCGAAACGCTGCCGAACGGACGTCAGCACAAGATACTGGAAGCAAACAACGATACGGGACATCTGGATAATACCCCGGTGTTTGTTGTTCCCGAGGGACATTATTTCGCCATGGGCGACAATCGCGATAATTCGGCGGATAGCAGGGTGAAGGATGTCCGGTTCATACCGGCGGAAAACCTGGTTGGGCGCGCGGAATTCCTGTTCTTCTCTACCGATGGCAGTGCCGCTTTCTGGGAGGTCTGGAAATGGCCATTCGCCATTCGCTATAAACGCCTGTTCGACGGTGTGGAGTGAGCAATCTGGCTGCCGAACCAATGCGTGAACTGACCGATATTCTGGAATATGAGTTCAATGATCTGGAATTGGCGCGTGTCGCGTTGACCCATCGAAGCGCGGTCGGTCGGGGCGAGGCCACCTATGAACGGCTGGAATTTCTTGGCGATCGCGTGCTGGCCCTGGTGATTTCCGACCTGTTGTACGAGCATTATCCTCGGGAAGAAGAAGGGGCCCTGGCCAAGCGGTTGGTCGCACTTGTTCGCCGCGAGACATTGACCGAAATTGCCCTGAAACTGGGGCTGGGGCCATTGATCACACTCAGTAAAGGCGAAGAGGATGCCGGCGGGCGCGAAAACCCGGCAATTCTGGCCGATGTTTGTGAGGCGCTGATTGGCGCGATACATCGCGATGGCGGGCTGGATTCGGCTCGCCGCTTTATTGAACGCCATTGGCGCGATCTTATGACTGCTGAAAAAACGCCTCCCAAGGATGCGAAGACCAGTCTGCAGGAATGGGCGCAAGGAAAGGGTTACAATTTGCCGGAGTATCGAACGGTGGACCGTAGTGGGCCGGATCATGCCCCATGTTTCACCATCGAGGTCTCGGTGGCTAATTTTCCGCCGGAACGGGGGCAGGGCGCGACCAAGCGCATAGCCGAGCAGGCGGCCGCTGAATTACTGTTGTCGCGACTGGGAGTATCCAATGGTTGATGTCGCTCACCGTTGCGGTTTCGTGGCGCTGCTTGGCGCGCCTAATGCCGGTAAATCCACATTGCTGAACCATCTTGTCGGCGCCAAGGTTTCGATTGTGACGCCCAAGGTGCAAACGACCAGGACCCGGGTCCTGGGAATCGCCATACGCGATAATGCCCAACTGGTATTTGTGGATACACCGGGCATTTTCCAGCCCAAAAGGCGCCTTGACCGAGCCATGGTTGCCGCTGCCTGGGCCGGCGCCGCCGACGCCGATATCGTTGTGCTGCTGGTGGATTCGCAAAAAGGCATCACGCATGATGTGAAGAATATTGTGGAAGGGCTTGAGAAAGCGGGAAGAAAATCCATCCTGGCTCTCAACAAGATCGATCTGGTGAAGCGGGATAAACTCCTGGAACTGGCATCCACCCTGAACGAAAGCGGTATCTTCACCGATATCTTCATGATATCGGCGGCCACCGGTGACGGGGTCGAGGATTTAGCCAAAACGCTGGAAGAACGCCTGCCCGAAGGCCCGTGGCTCTATCCGGAAGATCAGCTGTCCGATATGGCCGAGCGTCACCTGGCCGCGGAGGTCACGCGCGAGAAGCTGTTCCTGCAACTGCGCCAGGAATTGCCCTATGCCTTGACGGTCGAGACCGAGGAATGGGAAGACAAGCCCGATGGCAGCGTTCGTATCGCGCAGATTATTTACGTTCAGCGCGACAGCCAGAAATCGATCGTGCTGGGCAAGGGCGGTCAGATGATAAAGTCCGTTGGCGCGTCGGCGCGCGCCGACCTTGAGGAAATGATGGGCTGCAAGGTTCACTTGTTCCTGTTCGTCAA
>JAOUMF010000677.1 GCA_029881615.1 Alphaproteobacteria bacterium
TGATGGAGTTGAAATCCCTTAGCCCGGTGATGTACCGGTTGCTGAAAAAACAGGTGGTGTAGCTGGCTCTGGGTTCGATCAGCGTGATATCCAGGCCGGCCCCCGATTGCGCCAACTCGCGCGCCATCCCCTTGCCCGCGAGGCTACGGCAGCCCCGGAACGGTCACTATATATTCTATTTTTCGTAAGTGTAAGGCGCCGGGCGGCATTGGAACCGCGCGGGCAATCCGTCAGGCGTGGGTGGGGCGGCCCTGGGGCATTCGGGGATCTTCGCCCGGCGCGGCGTCCATGACTTCCCAGCCCCGCTTGATGGCCTCGGCGCGCAGCCGGGCATCGGGGCGCACGGCGACCGGTTGCCGGACCTTCAGCAACAGGGGCAGGTCATGCACCGAATCGGCGTAAGCCGTGGCATCGCCAAGGTTGGCTCCCGCTTCCGCGCATAATGCCGTGGCGGCCTTTACCTTGTCGGGGCCAAGCGGGTGTTCCACGGGAAGGGTCGCCTGAAAGACACCGTCGCGGACCGCGTATCGCGCCGCCCGCCAGCCATCGGCCCGTACCAGCCGCGCCAGGGGGGCGGCGAGGAAATCCGGCGTGCCGGTCAGCAGCAAAATGGGGATGCCGGCCGCGCGATGTTCCGATATTCTTTTCAGTAATGGCCGGTCCAGGATCGGCTCAAGCACTTCGCCTGTGAAGGTCTCGGCGATCGCTTCCATATCGGCCAGCTTCAGCCCCGCCAGATAGGCCTTGTTCTTGCGGAAGGCGTGGCGGCCATGCGCCGGGCCATGGCGGACCATGAACCAGGCCGCCGCGCCGGCCTGCCGGGGGCCGAGTATGCCATGGCGCAGCAGATAGCGAATGAATAATGCCTCGCTGCTGCGCGGCCCGGTCAGCAGCGTACCGTCCACATCGATCAGGGCGACGCTCATTTTCGCGCCTTCGGGATGGCCAGAAATTCCAGAACCACCGGCGCGCCGCGCACCAGACAGAGAATCACCGACAGCCAGACCAGGCTCATGGTGACAATGCCGGAAACGGCGCTGATATCCGCCCAATGGTCGGGATAAACCACCGGCATGGGCTGAATCATCAGCACCCAGCCGAAGGTGACGATCTTCGCGGTGTTATAAAAGCCGCGCATGAAACGCCCGCCGACCACAAAGCGGCCCAGTGGCGATTTCATCATGTCGAAGGGTGCGACGCCCTGCGACGCGGCCATGGAGTTGCGAATCGTATCGACCAGGTTGCCGCGCACGATGAACACGATCGCCGCCCAGATCGGCACCAGGCCGATATGCGCCAGCACCACCCACAGGACGGTCTCGACGATGCGGTCCGCGGCGATGTCGAATACCGCGCCAAACAGCGAGGATTCGTTGAATTTTCGCGCGACCCAGCCGTCCAGCGCATCCAGCAGCATGATGAAGATCAGCAGCGGCAGGTTGGCGCGCTGCCAGGACGGGTCGGCCCAATAGATGGACAGCACCAGCACGAACAGCAGGATCAAACGTATGAAGGTGATGAAATTCGCCATAACTGCCCTTTGTCCGGCGCGGGATGCGGCGGTCGCGCCTACACTAAAGACACCAAAACCTTACGGAAATCCTAGCATTTCACAAGTTTTCCGGCAAATGCCGGATTAGGTCATCCCGCAAGGGCGCCCTTTCCCTCGTATTTCAGCGCGGTCGCCATGGCCGCGGCGTAACCGGCCTGCCAGGGCGCGAAAAGCAGCAGCCAGCCGATAAAATGTTCGCTGCTGATGGCGAAAAACAGCAGCGCGCCAAGAATGGCGCCTGCCAGGATCATCGCCAGCGCGGGTAGGCCATGGCGGAAATTCGGGATCAGGGCGGCGGTCGCGCCGGCCAATAGCGCGGCGCCGATCGCACCGGCGGCGACCCCGATAAGCACGGCGTTATCCAATAATTCCACCAGAATAATATTGACGGTTATCTGGACGGTGACGAAATAGGACAGGGCGGCGGCCAGGATATAGGCGGTGTAGCGCCCGCCGGGCGCCATTCCCCGGCGCCGCAGCGCATATCCCAGAATCACCCCGAAGATCAGGCCGGGCGCGATCGACAGGGGTGAAAAGAAAAGACCAAGCGAACGGCA
>JAOUMF010000066.1 GCA_029881615.1 Alphaproteobacteria bacterium
AAAAGATGAGGCCAGGCGATGCTGACGATCGATGAAGAGGGCGTGCGGCGGTTGACCGAGTTCGGACCGATGGTGGAGGCGATCCGCGAGATGTTCATCAAGGATTGCGTCATGCCGGTGCGTCATCATCATACCGTCGCAGTGCCCGGTCAGCCGGATGCCACCGCGCTGTTGATGCCGGCCTGGACAGTGGGCGAATATCTGGGCGTCAAGCTGGTCAATGTGTTTCCGGGCAACGCGGCGCGCGGCCTGCCGGCGGTCAGCGGTGTCTATGTGCTGTTCGACGGCATGACCGGTCAGGCGGTGGCTATGCTGGACGGGGGCGAGTTGACGGCGCGCCGCACCGCCGCGGCGTCGGCCCTGGCCGCCGATTACCTGGCGCGCGAGAACGCCGCGCATTTGCTGGTTGTCGCCACCGGGCGGCTGGCTCTTAATCAGGTTGCCGCCTATTGCGCTGTACGGCCGATCGAACGCGTCACCGTTTGGGGTCGCGATCCCAAGAAGGCGGCGATGATCGTCGACGGGCTGGCCGGCAGCGGGCTGGAGGCGGCGGTCGCAACCAACCTGGAAGCCGCGGTGGGCGAGGCCGATATCGTGTCTTGCGCGACGCTGGCGAATGAACCGCTGATCAAGGGTGAATGGCTGAAACCCGGTGTTCATCTGGATTTGATAGGCGGCTTCACGCCGAAAATGCGCGAGGCAGACGATGAATGCATTCGCCGCGCCACGGTATTCTGCGACACCCGTGACGGCGCGACCGTAGAGGGTGGGGATCTGGTGCAGCCCTTGCAAAGCGGCGTCCTGAAAATGGAGGATATCGCCGCCGACCTTTATGATCTGTGCCGTGGCCGTCATCCGGGCCGCACGTCGGACGACGAGATCACCATGCACAAGGCCACCGGCGCCGCGCTGGAAGATCTGGCGGCGGCTCTGCTGGCATACGAAACAGGCAAGTGACGCCCGCCACACCCACCTGGAACCGTCGGGTCTGGGCGCTCGCCGGGCCGATTATTCTGTCCAATGTTACCGTGCCGTTGCTGGGTGCCGTGGATACGGCCGTGGTCGGGCATCTTCCCGATCCACGCTATATCGGCGGCGTGGCGATCGGCGCATTGATCTTCAATTTCGTCTATTGGGGCTTCGGTTTCCTGCGCATGGGCACCACCGGCCCGACGGCGCAGGCCTGGGGTGCGGATGATCCGGCGGAAATCAGGGCCGTGTTGGCCCGCGCGCTGTTGCTGGCGGTCGGCTTTGGCGGATTGATTTTGCTGATACAGGCGCCCGTGGGGACGCTGGCCTTTCGATTATTGCATGCCAGCGCCGAAGTTGAGGCCGAGGCCGCCGCCTATTACGCCATCCGCGTTTGGGGCGCGCCGGCGGCGCTGGCCAATTACGTGCTGCTGGGCTGGTTTCTGGGGCTGCAGAACGCTCGCTGGCCGCTGGTGCTGCAAATCTTCATGAATGGGCTGAATATCCTGCTCGACCTGGTTTTCGTGATGGGGCTGGGCTGGGGCGTCGAGGGCGTGGCGACGGCGACCCTGATTGCAGAATATGCCGCGTTGGCACTGGGACTGGTATTGGCGGCAAAGAGGCTGGGCATGCTGCCGGCGGGGATCGACAGGGCCCGTATTTTCGATGGCGCGCGTTTCCGGCGCATGTTGGCGGTCAACCGGGACATTTTCATTCGTACCTTGTTGCTGACCTTTTCCTTCGCGCTTTTTACGGACCGCAGCGCGCAATTCGGCGATTCGATGCTGGCCGCCAACGCGGTACTGCTGACTCTGGCGTCGATCTCGGCCTACGCGCTGGACGGCTTCGCCCATGCGGCGGAAGCCCTGGTCGGCGGTGCTGTTGGGCGGCGAAATCGGGCGGATTTGAGCGGCGCCGTGCGCGCTACCATGATCTGGGGCGGTATCATCGCGGGCGCCAATATGCTGCTGTACCTGGCTGTCGGCGGGTTGTTGATAGATTTGTTGACCGGCATTCAAGAAGTTCGCGCGATCGCCCGTGAATACCTGCCCTGGGCCGTGGCGATGCCGATCGTCAGTATCTGGTGCTATCTCTATGACGGCATCTTCCTCGGCGCCACCCGTACCCATGAAATGCGCAATGCGGCGATCGTCACCACGATCCTTTACGCCGCTCTGATCTGGACCCTGCCGCAATTATGGGCCAATCATGGTCTGTGGTTGGCCTTGCTGGGAATGAACGCCCTGCGCGGCCTGACTCTGGCTGCCTACTATCCGCGGCTGGCGCGAAGGGTGGCGGGGTAGGGTTGCCATGGTTCGGACTGCCGGGTATGCGTTGACGTCAGGATGAAGCAGACAGGTTGGAGAATCCAATGCCCCAGAACATAACCCGCTCGGTCGAGGACCTCGTCGCCGAGGCTTCCTCGAAAATCCGCACGCTTTCCATCGGTGAAGCGCGCGATATGCTGGGGCGCGACGACGTGTTGTTCATCGACGTGCGCGACGTGCGCGAGCTGGCCGAGAGCGGGCGCATTCCCGGCGCGCGCCATGTACCGCGCGGTCTGCTGGAATTCTGGATCGACCCGAAGAGCCCTTACCACAAGGAATTCCTGGCCGAGGACAAGACCTTTATCTTTTACTGCGCGGTGGACTGGCGTTCGGCGCTTTGCACCCGGGTTGCCCAGGACATGGGCCTCGCCCCCGTTGCTCATCTGCAAGGGGGCTTCAACGCCTGGAAGGAAGCCGGCGGCCCGGTGGAAGCACCGAAAGCGAAATAACGCTAGCGCCCCTTCCAGACCGGATCGCGTTTTTCGGCGAAGGCCTTGGCGCCTTCCAACTGATCCTCGCTGGTATAGAGTGTTTCTATGGTTTTCAGCTTGCGCCCGTTGATCATATCCATCGCTTCCTGCACCGGCAGATGGCTGGTTTCCCGGTCCACTTCCTTGATCGCGGCATAGACCAGCGGCGGGCCGCTGGCCAGTAGTTCGGCGACCTCGCGGGCGCGGTTCATCAACTGGTTCTTCGGGACGATTTCATTGACCAGTCCCCAGCGTTCGGCTTCTTCCGTGTCCATCCAGCGGCCGGTGAACAGCAGTTCCATGGCGACATGATAGGGAATGCGGCGCGGCAGCTTGACCGTGGCTGCGTCGGCGATGGTGCCCGAGCGAATTTCCGGCAGCGCGAAGGTCGCATCTTCCGACGCCAGGATGATGTCGCAGGATATCATCAGTTCGAAACCGCCGCCGAACGCCATGCCGTTGACCGCCGCGATGACCGGCTTGTTCATGTTGGGCAGTTCCTGCAGGCCACCGAAGCCGCCAACGCCGTAGTCGGAATCGGGCGCCTCTCCCTCGGCCGCTGCCTTCAGGTCCCAGCCGGCGCAGAAGAACCGCTCGCCGCCACCGGTCAGGATGGCGACACGCAATTCCGGATCGTCGCGGAATTCAGCGAACACGTCGCCCATGATACGGCTGGTCGCGGCGTCGATGGCGTTGGCCTTCGGCCGATCCAGCGTAACCTCGAGAACCGCGCCGCGGCGCTCTGTTTTAACGGGGGTAGTCATGTTCTTCTCCATTATGCGTCGGTCGTCCGGACCGGTAAAATTAACCACAGAGGCACAGAGACACAGAGGTTTTTGTAACTTCGGCGGTCCTCGCTGAAGTCCTTCCGCTGGCTGAAATAGCAGGAAGGGAGATATGGGGATGTGGGGATAAGGATTTTGCGGCCGGAAGCCGCAGCTCACACCATCCCCCTATCTCCCTCATCTCCATATCCCCCTTCCTGCGGTCTCTGCCAGGGGCAAGCCCTCGAAGAGGAACAACCGGTCTACCAAAAACCTCTGTGTCTCTGTGCCTCTGCGGTTCAATCTCTTTCTTTACTTCGGTTCGGCCAGGCGGATCAGCGCGTCCGCGGCGATGGCGCCCATGCCTGCGGGTCTTACCATCAATGGATTTACATCCAGTTCCAGTATGGTGTCGGCATGGGCCGCCGCGAAATCGGCGACGGCCATGATGGCATCTATCGCCGCGTCCAGATCGGCGACCGGCAGGCCGCGATAGCCGGTCAGCATCGGGGCAGTCTTCAGCGATTGCAAGGCCGCTCGCACCTGGACGCGGTCGGTGGGCAGCAGCAGCGTATGGCTATCGTTGATCAGTTCCACCAGCACGCCACCGAACCCGACCACCAGATAGGGGCCGAACTGCGCGTCCCTGTCGATGCCGACGATCAGTTCGGCGACGCTGTCGGGGACCATCTTCTCCACCAGCACGCGGCTGGAAAGGCCCAGCATTCTTGTCGCCGCGGCGTCCACAGCATCGCCGTCGATCAGGTTCAGCGCGACGGCGCCGGCCTCGGTCTTGTGCGCGATCTCGGCCGATACAGCCTTGATGGCGACGGGATACCCCAGTGCCTCGGCTGCCGCGACGGCCTCGGTGGAGGAGGTCACCAGCGCGGCCTCCGGCACGCTTAGCCCATGTCCGGCGAGCATGCGTTTGGATTCCCATTCGTCGTACACCCGGCTGCCGGCATGGGTTGGCGGCGCGGGGTGCAACAGGGCAGGGGGGATGCCGTTGGCACGGCCGCGGCCGATCAGGGCCGCGCACTCGATGGCGGTGAAGGCCTCGGCCATGCCCATCATCGGAACGATGCCCCGCCCGGCCAGATGCATGCCCACATCCTCGGGCAGGCTTTCCTGCATGCTCGACAATATTGCGGCCCTGCCGCCGGTTGCCTCGGCTGCCCTGGCAATGCCGTTCACGGTTGGCCACCATGTCGAGACGTCGCAGCGGTCGGCGCGCGGGAAGTCCAGTACCACCATGGACAGATCGTAACCGCCGCTCATCATGGCGGTGAAGGTGGCCGCGATCTGATCTTCCTGCCCCCAGATGAAGGTGTGGTAATCCAACGGGTTGGAAACGCTGACCAACTCGCTAAGTGTGGCGGTGACCCGTTCGCGGTGGCCTGCCTCCATCGGCGGGAATTCAACCGCATGCCCTTCCGCAAGATCGGCCATCAGCGAGGCTTCCCCGCCCGAGCAACTCATCGAACAGATCCTGTTTCCCGCAAGCGGCCCGCCGATCGACAGTAGTTTCAGGGTTTCAAGCAGTTCGGGGATGGTACGCACGCGGGCCACGCCCAGCCGCTCGAACAGGGCGTCATAAAGACCGTCCGGCCCGGCCAGCGACGCGGTATGCGACATGGCGATTTCCGCGCCCGTCACCGATCGTCCGGTCTTCAGGGCCACCATGGGAATGCCGGCCGTTCGCGCGGCGATGGCGGCGCGTTCGAACGCACCGATATCACCCAACCCCTCGATATGCAGGCCGATGGCGGTGACGCGTTCGTCGGTGGCCAGCGCTTCGATACATTCGGGAATGCCGATGGCGCCCTGGTTTCCCAGCGTCACCAGATAGGCGACGTCCATCGAGCGCTGCTGCATGGTCAGGTTCAGCCCGATATTGCCGCTCTGGGTGATCAGCGCCACGCCCCGTTCGGCGCGCACGCCGCCATGCTGGTCGGGCCACAGGGCCGCGCCGTCCAGATAGTTCACGAAGCCGTGGCAATTCGGCCCCATCATCGGCATGGCGCCAGCGGCGGCGATCAGCCGTTCCTGGCGTTCGATGCCTTGTCCGCCAACCTCGCGAAAGCCCGAGGCAAAGCAGACGGTCCCGCCGGCGTCGGTGCCGGCGAGCATGCCGACAGCCTCGATCGTCGGTTCCGCGGGAATGGCGATGAAGACCGCGTCCGGGGGCTCGGGCAGGTCTTCCAGGCGCTTCAGGCAGGGACGACCGGCGATCTGGTCACGTTTGGGGCTGACCGGCCAGATCGTGCCCGCATAGCCCAGGCGGTCGCATTGCTCGGCGACGATTTGTGCTTCACGGCCGCCGACCACGGCAATGTTTCGGGGTCGTAACAATCGTTGCAGGGACTCGCGAGAATGGGGTTTTCGCGCGTCCATGTTCAGCCCTCCAGCGGGCGCAAGATCGAGCGCGAGATGATATGGCGCTGGATTTCCGAGGTGCCGTCCCAGATGCGCTCGACCCGCGCGTCGCGCCAGAAACGTTCCAGCGGCAGTTCGTCCATCAACCCCATCCCGCCATGGATCTGGATCGCTTCGTCGGTGACGCGGGCCAGCATCTCGGACGCATAGAGTTTCGCCGAGGCGATCTCGCGGTTGGCGTCCTGTTTCTGGTCAAGCTTCCAGGCCGCGGCGAGTGTCAGCCAGTCCGCCGCATCGATTTCGGTGATCATGTCGGCCAGCTTGAAGCTTGTTCCCTGGAACTTGCCGATGGTCTGGCCGAACTGCTTGCGCGTGGCGCACCATTCGGCGGCGATATCGAAGACCCGCCGCGCCCGGCCGACACACATGGTGGCCACCGTGATGCGGGTGGCATAGAGCCAGTCGTTGGCGACCTCGAATCCCTTGCCTTCCTCGCCCAGAATCTGCGCATCCGGAACGCGGCAATCGTCGAAATTCAGGATGCAGTTGTTGTAGCCGCGATGCGAGACCGAATTGTAACCGGGGCGTATTTCGAACCCTGGCGTGTCGCGGTCGATCAGGAAACAGCTGATGCGTTTCTTCGGTCCGCGCGGGGTTTCCTCTTCGCCGGTGGCGATGAAGGTGATGACGAAATCGGCGATATCCGCATGACTGATGAAATGCTTGGTGCCGTTGATCACCCAATCGCCGCCATCGCGCCGGGCGGCGCATTTCATGCCCCGCACGTCGGAGCCCGCATCGGGCTCGGTCATCGCCAGCGCGTCGTGCCGCTCGCCCTTGACGCAGGGGATCAGGTAGCGCTCGCGCTGTTCCGGCGTGCCCGCGCACAGGATGTTGGATGGCCGCCCCCACCAGTGATTGAGACCCATGGAGGTTCGGCCAAGTTCGCGCTCCAACAGGGCAAAGGTCAGGTTGTCGAGCCCGCCGCCGCCGAACTCTTCGGGAATGTTCGGTGCGTAGAAACCCATCTCCAGAACCTTGTTCTGAATGTCCTGGGCAATTTCGCGCGGCAATGCGCCGGTACGCTCCAACTCTGCCTCAAGCGGGTAGAGTTCGTTCTCGACGAAGGAGCGAACCGTCTCCACCACCATGTTCTGTTCTTCGGTCAGTCCGAATTCCATATCGCTTCTCCGTTTGCAGGCCGAAGCCAAATACCGTCGGCCGTCATTGCGAAAAGGCGAAGGCGACGCGGCAATCCAGTGTCCTCGCCGAGAGTCCGGATTGCCGCGGCGCTATGCGCCTCGTAATGACGGTATTACGAACCACCCGCCTTGCGGCGCGCGTCATCCTCGGCCAGCACCTTGCCCGAGGCGATCTCGTATTTCTGTAGCGTCCGCATGATGTCGATCAGGCAGTTGTCGCGCAGCTTTTCCAGTTCCTTGACGGTTTTGCCAGCGGCCTGTTCCTGGGTGCCGTCGACCATGCGATCGATCAACTCGTCGGTCAGTTCCGGCGCTTCCAGCTTGGTCCAGGGCAGTTTCAGGGCCGGGCCGAACTGGTGCAGCATGTGGCGCATGCCGGTATCGCCGCCGGCCATGTGGAAGATCAGGTTGGTGCCCATGAAGGCCCAGCGCAGGCCTGGTCCATATTTGATGGCGTCGTCCAGTTCGCCGGTGGTTGCCACGCCGTCATTCACCAGATGCAGGATTTCGCGCCAGATGGCTTCCTGCAGCCGGTCCGACAGATAGCCCTCGATCTCCTTGCGCACATGCAGCGCATACATGCCGATCGAGGTATAGAAATCCATCGCCCGCTTGATGTTGTCGGCCGAGGTCTTTTCCCCGCCCACCACTTCGCACAGCGGCAACAGATAGACCGGGTTAAAGGGATGGCCGATCAGTACCCGCTCGGGATGCTTGCAGTCCGACTGGATGGCGGTCGGCATCAGGCCCGATGATGACGAGGCGATGATCACGTCAGGCCGCGCCGCCGCGTCGATCTCGGCATGCAGCTTGCGTTTCAGGTCTTCGCGTTCGGGGGCGCTTTCCTGGATGAAGTCTGCGTTGGCCACCGCTTCCGCGATGGTGGCGACGAAGGTCAGCGTTCCCGGCTTTACGTCCGGCGAGCCATAGAGCTTCTCGGCCGCGGGCCTTGCGTTATCCAGGGACGCGCGCAGCTTTGCTTCCGCGTCCGGGCCAGGGTCGGTGGC
>JAOUMF010000678.1 GCA_029881615.1 Alphaproteobacteria bacterium
GATCGCCCATCCAACCCCAGCCGCGCCGCATTGCGACGGGCAACGGCAAGCGTTTCCTCGGCGATATCGATACCCAGCCCACTGGCGTTCGGCAATTCACTGAGTAGCGCCAGCAGCAGACAACCGGACCCGGTCCCGAAATCGACGATCGACAGCGGCGCCTCGTGATCAGGAAGCGCCGCCAGCGCCGCCTCGACCAGGGTTTCGCTATCGGCCCTGGGGTCCAGGGTCTCCGGCGTGACCTCGAAATCGAGACTCCAGAATTCCCGCCTGCCGGTCAGATGGGACAACGGCTCGCGTGCCGCACGCCGTTCGATCAGCCCCTGATAATGGCCGGCATCCTCCACCGGGCGCTCCGGATAACCGAGTATGACCACGGGTTCCACCCCCAGCGCATGGGCCAGGATCAGCCGCGCTTCGCGCCGTGCATCGGGAATGCCCGCGGCATCGAGACGGCGCGCGCCGGATTCCAGGCAGGTCGCTATCGATTCTCGCCCGCTCACATATCCTCCGCCAGGCGCGAGGCCTCGTCTTCGGAAATCAACGCGTCTATGACGTCGTCCAGCCCCTCGCCCACCATCATCTTCGGGATATTATGAACGCTGAGATTGATGCGATGGTCGGTAATCCGGTCCTGCGGAAAATTATAGGTGCGAATCTTTTCCGACCGGTCGCCCGAACCAACCTGTCCCTTGCGGTTTGCGGCGCGTTCGGCATCCTGACGCGACCGCTCCGCGTCATATATGCGGGCGCGCAGTACCTTCATCGCCTGGGCCTTGTTCTTGTGCTGGGACTTGTTGTCCTGGCACTGAACGACAATGCCCGACGGCATATGGGTGATGCGGACGGCGCTGTCGGTCTTGTTGACATGCTGACCGCCGGCGCCCTGCGCCCGGTAGGTATCGATGCGCAGATCCTTCTCCTCGATATCGACATCGACATCCTCGGCCTCGGGCAGAACCGCGACGGTGGCGGCCGACGTATGAATCCGGCCGCCGCTTTCGGTAACGGGGACCCGCTGTACACGATGCGTGCCGGATTCGAATTTCAGCCGCTGGAACACATTGCGCCCGGCGATGGTGGCGCTGGCCTCGCGATATCCGCCCACCCCGGTTTCGTTGATATCGATCGGCTCGAATTTCCAGCCGTGACGTTCGGCGTAACGCTGATACATTCGGAACAGTTCGGCGGCGAACAGGCCCGCCTCATCGCCACCGGTACCCGCGCGCACCTCAATGATGGCGTTACGCGCATCGGCCTCGTCGCGCGGCAACAGCATAAGCTGCATCTCGCGTTCCAGGTCGGGCAGCCGGTCACTCAGCGCAACAAGCTCGCTCTGCGCCATCGACTTCATCTCGGCATCGTCTTCCGACGCGACCAGTTCTTCCAGTTCCGCGATCTCGGCGCGCGCGCCCTGCAATTCGCGAATTTTTTCCACGATCGGCGACAGATCGGAATATTCCTTCGACAGGCGCGCGAATTCGCCGGAATCGCCGGCGCTTTCCGTCATCAGCTGCGCCAGTTCATCATGGCGCGCCGTTACCTTGCCGAGTTTTTCATCCATATTCATGGAGCGCTAATCCTTGTCATTCTTGTTGCCGCCGCTCGCATCGGGCAGTCCGAACAGCCGCCCGACAATCCGGGCCACCGCCTGTTTCTCCATCTCGTCGCCGGTCTCCGCCGCCAAGGCCCTTAGCGCCTCGCTGGGTCGATGCAACAGCCGGTTGACCAGTCGTCTCGTCGCCTCGGCCGCATCCGCGTTCGGATCGGCGGCCAGCACTTCGTCGCGCATCGCTTCAAAACTGGCGCGCAGCGAAACCAGTGTCGGCACGGCATCCCGCTCGGCCAGCGAGCGCCGCCATGCATCGACTTCCGCCTCGACGATCTTCCAGGCCTCGGCCGCCGCAACCTCACGATTGGCGCGGCCCTCGCGCGCCACCTGTTCCAGATCGTCCAGTGTATAGACGAAGGCCCCGTCCAGATCATGGACAGCGGGCTCGACATCGGCCGGAACGCCGCCATCCAGGATCAGCACCGGTCGCCGTTTACGGCGCCGCAATGCCTGTTCCATGACCTCGACCGTGATCAGAAAACGCCCCGTG
>JAOUMF010000679.1 GCA_029881615.1 Alphaproteobacteria bacterium
CAGCAGCATCGCGGCATTGGTCGAGATATCGCCATGCGCGGCCTCGCGCGGCGGCTCGGCCGTCAGGCGCGAGGTATCGAGACCGGAAGGCAGACTGCCAGCGGCAACCAGGTTGTTTATTACGGTTTCGATATGATCTCGATAGACGCTGAAAATATTCATTTTGCCCCGTTATTCGACTTTAATCGTTCATGTTCCTGCATGGCGTAGCGGTCGGTCATCCCGGCAATATAATCCGCCACCAGCCGCGCCCGGCCCGCTTCGTCCGTCCCGCCGGATTGTTCGCGCCATTCCCCTGGCAACCGATCCGGCGCCGCCATCAAACGCGCGAACAAATCGGTAACGACAACGCGGGCCTTGTCGGTCTCGCGCATCACCGGCGCGCGCCGATACATATTGGCGAAGAGAAAATCCTTCAGGGCGCGGTCCTTTTGGCCCATGGCGTCGGAAAAGGCAACCGTCGCGTGACCCAAACCCCTGATATCGGACACGGTTTCCGGCGCGGCCGCGGACAGCCGGCGGCCTGTTTCGTCCAGCAGATCCCGCACCATGGCATCGATCAGGCGCCTTACCGTCTCGTGGATGATCCGCGCCGGCGCGGCATCGGGATATTTTTTCGCAACGGAATAGAACATTTCCGCCACATGCGGCACCTCTTCCAGCGCCTCTATATCGAAAAAACCGGCGCGCAACCCATCGTCCAGATCGTGATGATCGTAGGCGATATCGTCGGCCAGGGCGGCGACCTGAGCTTCCGGTCCCGGCCAAGACGCCAGCGCCAGATCGTGGCGTAGATTATAGTGCGCGATGGTGGCGGGCAACGGCTCGGACTGCCCAGCCTCGGCCCCGGCCAGCGGACCGTTATGCTTCACCACGCCCTCCAGGCTCTCCCAGGTCAGGTTCAGCCCGTCGAATTCGGCATAGCGCTGTTCCAGATGCACCAGAATGCGCAAGGTCTGGTCGTTATGGCTGAACCCGCCCCAGGGCGCCATTACCGCGTTCAGCGCTTCTTCGCCCGCATGGCCGAAGGGTGTGTGCCCCAGATCGTGGGCCAGGGCCTGCGCCTCGGCCAGATCCTCGTCCAGCCGCAGTGCGCGGGCGATGCTGCGCGCGATTTGCGCTACTTCGATGCTGTGGGTCAACCGGGTGCGAAAATGATCGCCCTCTGGCGAAATAAAGACCTGGGTCTTGTGCATCAGCCGCCGAAAGGCGGTGGAATGAACGATGCGGTCGCGGTCGCGTTGAAACGGCGTGCGAATTTGGCTTTCCATTTCAGGGTGCAAACGCCCCCGGCTTTCCTGCCAGCGGGTCGCATAGGGGGCCAGATGCTCACTCATGAGGCCGATTGTATCGACCGAAGGCCGGCAAATTGCAAGCATCCCGGTAAACACCGGCAATTGACAGCGCGCGACGGAATCCCATATTGGAAGAATCTTCCGCCGACAAAACCTGGATTGAACTCGATGACCGATTTTTTTGCCGACAGTACAGCCTCCGGCGACCGTAATTTCTCGGTATCAGATAGCGCCGTCAAGCGCATTGCCTTCCTGATCGAACAGGAAGAAGGCGACGGTCTGTTCCTGCGCGTCAGCGTCTCGGGCGGCGGTTGCTCGGGCTTTCAGTACGGCTTTACCTTCGATGACGAAATCCGGGCGGAGGACCAGGTGTTCGAGCGCGACGGCATCAAGGTCGTGGTGGACGAGACCTCGCTGGACCTGATGGGCGGTGCCGAGATCGACTTCGTCGAGGACCTGATCGGCGCCTCGTTCCAGATTCGCAATCCCATGGCGACGGCATCCTGCGGCTGCGGCAGTTCCTTTTCCGTCTGACCCGCACGGGCGACTCGTGTTAGTAAGGAGGCCCGCCGCAATGCGGGCCTTTTTGATTCCAGGATCGTCAATATGAAAATTGCCACCTTCAACGTGAACTCCGTCAAGGCGCGCCTGCCGCGCGTGATCGAATGGCTCAAGGAAGCCGCGCCCGACGTCGCGCTGCTGCAGGAGATCAAGACCGTCGACGAGGCCTTCCCGGCGATGGAGATCGAGGATCTGGGCTACAACATCGCGACCCACGGCCAGAAGACCTATAACGGCGTGG
>JAOUMF010000067.1 GCA_029881615.1 Alphaproteobacteria bacterium
CCATGCCGTGCCCGGCGAGGATCTGGACGAGGATTTCAACAATCTGCGTACCAGGGAGAATGATTACATGCAGGATCGCGCCGCCATGAAGGACGGCAATTTCACCGGTATCAAGGGCATCCCGAATCAGGATGTCGCCATGTGGGTGTCGATGGGCGCGATTACCGATCGCACGAAAGAGGTGCTGGGCGCCAGCGATCTGGCGATCGTGGAAATGCGCCGCCTGATGGTCGAGGCCGCGGGCCGAATGCGCGACGAAAACATCGCGCTGGGCGTAACCCTGCCCCATGTGCCCCATGCCGGCATATCATCGTGGCAGGGGATCGTACCCAAAACCACCGACTGGCGCATGCTGGGGGTATCGGAAGAGGAAATCAAGGTGACGGCGGGCGAGGCCGGTAAGGCAGCGTCGTAATCTACCCCCGCTTCACCGGATCCTTTGGTTCCGCCGGGGCGCATATGCGCCCGAGATCGCGCGTCGACGTGATGCGCAGTCCGTCTTCCAGTGCTTGCGCCTCGTCGATCGCCAGATTGGCGATCATCGTCAGCAGGGTGCGCCGCGTGGTTTCCACATCGGTTTCCGGAATTCCGTTGGCGGAGATGCGGTTTACCTCCTCGGCCAGCGGCACCAGCTTGTCCTTCAGGGCGCGGCCTGCCGAGGTAAGGTGTATATGCATCTTCTTGCGATTGCCTTCCTGGCGTTGCCGCGTCACATAGCCCAGCGTTTCCATTTTCAGCACCGCTGCGTGGGTCGTGGGCTCCATCAGGCCCGCCCGTATGCTCAACTCGCGTTGGGAAATTCCATCGCCCTCCCAAAGGATGCGCAGGAAGACCCAGTGGCCGAAGGATATGGAATGTTCCGACAGCCGCAGTTGCAGTGCCCGCGTCAGGCCGCGCGCCGCGTCGCGTACCAGATGCGCCAGCCTGTCGTCCGGCACGGCTTCGCGCCAATGGAGGAGAATGGCCTCGGTGGTCGGGTCCGGCTTGCCGCGTTTGGGGTGATCGTTCAAGGGTCTCAGCCTTCCGCTTCGCTTTTCCACAGATTCCAGGCACGGTCGGCCTGGCCGCCAACACTTTCCCAGGTCGTTCTGGCCTCTCCCTCGGTCAGGTATATCACAGGTCCCAGTCCCATGGCTTTCATCTGTAGTTCCGCGTTCATCTGGGTATAGACGGCCTGGAAAACAGTCAGCCGCAGGCTGCTTGCGGCGATTGTCGCGCCATGGCCGCGCATCAAGACCACGCTGCCGTCGCCGATCGACCGGGCCAGCGCCTTGCCGAGTTCGTTATTGCGGATCAGCAGATCGCTGTCCTCGCCTGCCGTTTCGCGGATTTCGAACACCGGCGCACCTTCTCCCAGAAAGCCGCTCATATGCCAGAGAGGCCGCAGCGGCTGCGTCGGCACGACGGCAAAGGGCACAACTTCCGGCGCATGGCTATGCACCACGGCCATCACGTCCGGCCGAGCCCGATAGATCTCGCCATGGATGAAACGCTCCAGATAGACCGGGCGTCCGGCGGCGTTTACCGGGGCGCCATCCAGGTCGAATTCAACAATATCGTCCGCCGTTACCTGTCCGGGGGCGAGGTTACGCGCCAACAGGAAGCGTTCCGGATCCTTGTCGTGGCGGATGCTGACATGGCCGAAGGCATCGACTACCCGATGGCGGTAAAGAATGTGGTTGGCCGTGACCAGATCGGCCAGCAGGGCCTTGTCCACCGGCGGGGCCGGTTCACCTTTGTCTGCCACTGGCACGGACATTTTTGCCGCTGCGTCGTTCTTGCCACACATTTTGATCTTCCTTCCGCGCCCGTTTCTTTTTCGGGAATCTGCCATCGTCGCCAAGCAGCCAAGGCGCGTTGCAACGACAGCCGTTGTTGACAATTTTCCGCGCCACTGGCTAAAGTCCATATGACTTAGACGTCTAAGAATATGCTGGATGTTTCCAACCGGCGGGTCAAACAATAATTCAACAAACCGGTTCACGCCAAGTGAACCTCGGGAGGATAGAGAAAATGAATGCACGCAAAACCATTTTTGCCGGCCTGGTTCTTGGCCTGACGGCCGCCGTCTGGGCCGGTCCCGCGCGGGCGGAATATAACCTTGTTCTCTGCGGCGCCAGCCCGGGTGGGCTCTGGTCGTTGTTGGGCGCGGGTGTCGACGGCGCGGTCAAGGCGGCTTTTCCGGGCTCGACCGTTACCTACCAGACTTCGGGCGGCGGCTTTGCCAACGTGGCCCTGCTGGACCAGAAGAAATGCGATCTGGCAATCATTCATGATGCCGAGGCCAAGGCCGCGCTGAACGGGTCGTCGCCTTTCAAGTCGCCGGTAAACAGCATGAAAACGGTTGCTGTGCTCTATACCTGGGCGCCGATGCAATTAATCGTCAATCGGGATTATGCAAAGAAGCACGGCATTACCACGATGGAAGACATCGCGGCCAAGAAGCTTCCGATCAATATACTTTTGAACAAGCGCGGGAACGTATCCAGCAATGTCGGCGCGTCGATGCTGACAGCGGCCGGCGCCAGCCCGGAGAATATTGAATCCTGGGGCGGCTCGGTTACTTATGCGGCCTCGAAGGAAATGGGCGAATTGATGCGCGACCGCCGCGCCGATGCGATGTTGAACTCGTTGTTCGTCAATCACCGTTCGATCCGCCAGCTGGCTTCGGCTATCGATCTGGCGCTGGTTCCGGTAACGGACGCAACAGCCAGCACGGTGGCCGGCGAATGGGCCATTGGCAAATCCACCATCCCGGCCTCGGCTTATGACTGGGCGGCGGGCGATACGCTGACGGTTACCCTGTCGGCCCAGCTCTTCGCGCGCGAGGATGCGGACCCGAAGATGGTGTCGGATATCACCGCCGCGCTGCTGGACCATGTCGACCAGTTGCAGGGCGTGCATAAGGCGATGAAGCCGCTGGACACCAAGCTGATGGCCAGTGCCGAGGCGGTGCCCTATCACTCCAGCGCCGAGGCTGTCTACAAGGCCAAGGGCCTGCAGTAGGAAGCGGCGGATTCGGATAAACCCGGCGTCGGATGTGAAGGTTTAGCATGTCCTTGTTTTCCCTGGCATTCGGCACCGGTGTCCGGCGCCGGCCCGGTGGCCTTTCGGGTAAAGCCATCAGGCTCTATGCCGCGGCGGTGGCGGTTTGGACCGTCTATGCCGCGGCATTTTCGCGGGCAGACGCCCTGTCGCTGACCATTGCCTTTCTGGCGATGATGCTGGTGATGGTGTTCCTGCTGATCGGGCGGAGTATCTCGTCGGATCCGGGGCGCATTGATTGGCATGACTGGATATTTGCCGCCGCGTCGGCCGTCGCCGGGGGCTATTTTCTGTATAATGCGAAGGCGATTGGCGAGCGCATTACCTTGCTGGACCCATTGTCCGACTGGGATATGGGGGCTGCGGTGCTGCTGATCGGGCTGACGCTCGAGGCAATGCGCCGCACCGTAGGGGGCGGGCTGACCGCTCTGGTCACTCTGTTTATCGCCTATAATCTATATGGTGACTTGCTGTCGGGCCCGCTGGGGCATGGCGAGATCACGCTTGGTCATTTCATCGATATCATGGCCTTCACCACCGATGGGCTGTTTGGCGTGCCCTTGCGGGTGGCAGCCACCTATGCCTTTTTGTTCGTGATGTTCGGCACCGCGCTGGCCAAGACCGGCGGCGGCGACTTCTTCTTCGATCTGGCGGCGTCGGTCAGCGGGCGGTCGACCGGTGGGCCGGCCAAGATCGCGGTTATTTCGTCGGCGCTATACGGCACCATTTCCGGTAGTCCGACTTCCGATGTGGTGACCACGGGCGCCGTTACCATCCCGATGATGAAGAAGATGGGGTACCGCTCGTCATTTGCCGGCGCGGTAGAGGTTGCGGCATCGACCGGCGGCAGCCTGCTGCCCCCGGTGATGGGCGCGGCGGCCTTCATCATGTCGGAATATACCGGCATTCCCTATATCGACATCGCCTTCGCGGCACTTATTCCGGCGTTGCTCTATTACCTGCCGATCTATCTGCAGGTGCATCTGCGGGCCGCCAAGATCGGGTTGCGAGGTATGGACACGGCCAGCATCAAGCCGGTCGGCGTTACGTTGCGGGATGGCGGGCTGTTCCTGGTGCCGCTGGCGGTTATCACCTGGGTCCTGGTCGACGGATATACCCCGACCTATGCCGCCGTCTATGGCACGGCCGCCGTGGTCGTGGTGTCGATGTTCAAAAGCTCGACCCGGCTGACGCCTGGGGCTGTGTTCGACATTCTGGCCGAGACCAGCCTGCGCATGGTCGCTGTCACCGGCGCCTGCGCGGCCGCCGGGCTGGTTATCGGCGGCATCACCATGACCGGACTGGCCTCCAAATTCAGCAATCTCGTGTTTTTGCTGTCGGGTGCGAACATGTTCCTTTCGTTGGTGCTGGCGGCCGGGTTGACCATCTTGCTGGGACTCGGCATGCCGACACCCAGCGCTTATATTCTGGCCGCGGTGCTGGTCGCGCCAGTGATGGCGAATCTCGGCATAGATCCGATGGCCGGCCATATGTTCTTGCTGTATTTCGCGGTGATGTCGGCCCTTACCCCGCCGGTCGCGGTGGCGGCCTATGCGGCCAGCGCGATCTCGGGGGATAACCCGCTTGCCATCGCCGCCATGGCCGTGCGCATTGCGCTGGCCGCCTTCCTGATTCCCTTCAGCTTTGTGTTCAACCGCGCACTGCTGTTACAGGGAAGCGTTCTGGAAATAGCCTGGGCGACCGGGTGCGTTGCTGCGGGGCTTGTTGCTCTCGCCGTGGCCATCGAGGGGTATCTCCGCGCGCCGCTGACCGCGGTTCCACGGTTATGCTTTGCCGCGGTCGGCATGCTGCTGCTGTTCACGGATCCGCTGCTGGCCGCCATCGCCGCGGGAATGGCGGCGATGGCAATATTTATCCAGCGAATGGCGCTCAGGGCCACCTGATCACCCAGTGGTCGGAACAGTGCCGGTCGATCCGGTGCAGGCCGGCCGCGCGGGCGGTGGCGATCGCGGCTTCGTATTCGGCGCGGGTGATGGTCCGGTTCAGTTCTGGATGTTCGTCGGTGCGATATGCGGGGCGGTATTGATCCATGATATTGATATAGGTGGCGGTCGATATTTCCCGGGCGAGGAACCGCATGGCCTGTTCCGTGCCGGCGATGCCGTTGGGCAAAACCAGGTGGCGCACCATTAGCCCGTGCTCGGCGATGCCGTCACGGTTCGTCCGCAGATCGCCGACCTGGGCGTGCATCGCGCGCAGCGCCGCCTGGCTGACCTGCACGTAATCCGGCGCATGGGAATATTTCCTCGCCAGCGCGGTATCGCCGTATTTCAGTTCGGAAATGTAGATATCGACGACTCCATCAAGCAGCTTGAGCGCTTCCAGGCTGTCATATCCGCTGGTGTTGTAAATCAGTGGCAGGCGCAGGCCTTCATCGGCCGCAATGACCAGGGCAGCCAGGATTTGCGCCACCACATGGCTGGGGTTTACCAGATTGATGTTGTGGCAACCCATTGCTTGCAGGCGCAACATGGTATCGGCCAGTTCCGCCGCGGTCCTTTCCCTGCCTCCGTCTTTCCAGTTGATTTCCCAATTCTGGCAAAATACGCAGCGCATGTTGCACCAGGCGAAAAAGATCGCACCCGACCCGCGCCAACCGCGCAGGCAGTCCTCCTCGCCATGGTGCGGCCCGGCACTGTTGACCATGGCCAACTGGCCGGTGCGGCACGCCGCGCCATCCAGCGTCTGCTTGCGATTTACATGGCAATGATGGGCGCAGAGATCGCAGTCTTCGAGATGTTTGTCGGCGATGCGGGCGCGCTTCTCCAACTCACCGGACCGGTACAGTGCCATCCACGCGGGCTCGAACCCGTCCGTCGGCGGGCGGCGGGTTGTCTTGGTAATCTGCATTCCGAAATAGAGACGCTCGCGACAAATCGGCATCGGACTTCTCCGGCACACCCAAACGGGGCGGATACTGATTGCGAGATTGAACGATGACATAAGGCGACCGGGCGAGCATTGACTTGCGTCAACGCGATCGACGGAATTCGCAGTGATTGGGGGCAGGCGAAAGTCGCCCGCCGGTCACGCCCGGAGAGCACGGGGGATAGTTGAAATTATTGGTTTATTCTTGTGAATTCATACATCTGTGGTCGGGCCGGTCATCGGCATGCCGAGACAGCCGACGGTCTTCGACCCACACCGCGGTCCGAGCCACCGTTCGGTAGCTTGGGTTCATGTGGCAAAAGACGGGATACTCCCCATATCAAGCAGATCAGGCTGCTTGCTTATCTTTGCTGCGAATCTTGGTCTTGGCCTTACCGCGCATGTGGCCCAGTCCCATGTCGCGGGCGATGCGGACACGCTTCTCGCGATAATTCGGGGCGACCATCGGATAGTCCGCCGAAAGACCCCATTTTTCGCGATATTCCTCCGGGCTCATGTCGTAGGAAGCACGCAGATGCCCTTTTAGCATTTTGAAGCGCTGGCCGTCTTCCAGGCAGACGATATAGTCGGGTGTTACCGACATCTCGATCGGCACGGCCGGTAGCTGTTCGGAAATGCCCGGTACGGCGCTTGCCATTTCCTCTCGGCCTGTCAGGCGACGATAGGCTGTGTGCAAGGCCTTCAATGTTCGCTCGGTCGCGCGTATCGCGATGCCCAGGCCGGTGGCTGCAAGGGTCCGCGGTAAGTTTGTTCTGGATGTTTTCATGATCCCCACCTGTTTCGCTTACAGTTGACGGAAGGTTACAGGAACACGATTCAGAAATAGTGAGAAAAACTGAAATTTCAAGGGGCGCCATGGCGCCAACTTCCCGATTTTTCTGGCGCCATGGCGCCAACTTTCAGGAGTTCCTGGTGCGATGGCGCCATGGCGCAGGAAGAATTGGGGGCCTGGCGTCAATAGTTTTGCATTTTTGTAGCGATCTGGCGCCATGGCGCCTTATCAAAATTAACGGAATGGTAGTGTATCTGGGCCTAGTTTTATCCGTAATGGTATAAACCAGCGAGGATCGTAGATGATTCTGGTTCGCTTTTTTATCGCCCTTGCGTTGACCATGATCGTACCGGCAGGTGGCTATCTGTTGAGCAGCCAGATCTTGGGTGAAGTCGACACTGGTCTGATTGCGCAAGGAATTCCGTCGGTTCAGCCCCTTTGCGCCATGCCGGAGGCCGGCACGGACCCCGACCTGATCGACTTCTGCTCGGAAATGGGACGCATTGACCTTCTTCAGACGATCAGCATGGTTGCGGGATTGTTTGGGGTCGGCGTTCCCGTGGTGTTTCTATTTGCATCGCCGTTGGCGGGAAGTGACAGGAGGCGTTTGTCGCTAATTTTCCCGATCACGGTACATGCCACGCTTGTCTTCATGACCGTAAGCATCGCCATGCAAGGGGCTATCCTCACATACGGATTATATCTTGCAGAGAGTTACTATCTTAACCGCGTTCATTTGTATCTGATTGCCGTCGTTGGGCTTGGCGCCGCGGGTGCTGCCTATAATCTGTTCATTCAGACATTCAGTTTTACCGCCAAATACGAGAATTTTGTTCATGGGGTGGTTGTCGGGGAAGACAAGGCACCGGGGCTCCATTCTTTCGTGGCGGGATTGGCGGAAAAGCTGGGCGCCATAAAACCCGACAATATTGTTGTCGGGCTGGAGCCCAATTTTTTCGTGACCAGCGCGGAAGTAAAAATACCGGATTCGCCACGGCCCCTTGAAGGCGAGACGCTATATGTATCGTTGCCCTTGGCCCGTTTGATGACGGTGCCGGAATTTGCCGGAGTCATCGGACATGAGCTTGGCCACTTTCGCGGCGAGGATACGGCCTACAGCCTGAAATTTGCGCCGGTATATGCCGGGCTTGGGAATGCGTTGATGGCGACGTCGCACCAATCCGGGGAGGGGCTGGGCAGTCTGGCCAAATTGCCGGCGAAGGCCATGCTTTCTTTCATGATGGATGTTTTCGCGATGAACGAGCGGTCGATCGGCCGCGAACGGGAACTGCGGGCAGATGCAGCCGGCGCCGAGGCATCGTCGCCCATGGCATTGGTTACGTCGCTTGTGAA
>JAOUMF010000068.1 GCA_029881615.1 Alphaproteobacteria bacterium
CCCGAGACTTCGTGCCCCAGAATCATTGGCTCCTTGAGTTTTATAGGGCCGAATCCGCCATGTTTGTAATAGTGCAGGTCGGTGCCGCAGATTCCGCCGGCGGCAAGCCGGATCAAAACTTCACCCGGTCCCGGTTTGACGTCGTCGAATTCGTCGATCCGGAGGTCCATGGCTGCGTGGGCGACGATAGCGCGCATAATTTCTTATCCCTGCAAATCCGGTCGGTGGAACGATCAGGCGACAAGATGCCTGACAACGCCGGCCTAAACAAGCTTGCCCCGCGCCGCCCTCTTGTTTAATGGCTTGCCCGTTGCGACGGCGAATGCAATTGCTTTCGAAAGACGCCTTTGTCCCCCTTTATTCAGGAGTCCGTGATCATGACCAAAGCAAACACCCTGTTTGACCTGTCCGGCAAAACCGCGCTGATTACCGGCTCGTCGCAGGGCATCGGGTTCGCATTGGCGAAAGGTCTGGCGGGGGCCGGGGCGGCGGTCGTCATCAATGGTCGTGACAAGGCGAAGGTCGCCGACGCCGCACAAAAGCTCGAAGCCGATGGCGCGACCGTTCATCGGCTGGCGTTCGACGCCTGCGATCACGACGCCGTGAAGGCCGCCGTCGATGATTTCGAAGCCAATGTCGGGCCGATCGATATCCTGTTCAACAATGCGGGCATGCAACATCGCGCGCCGCTGGAAGATTTTCCGGCCGATGCCTTCGACAGGATTCTCAACACCAACGTGAAGACGGTCTTCAATGTCGGCCAGGCCGTGGCGCGGCATATGATCGAACGTGGTGCGGGAAAGATCATCAATATCGCCTCGGTGCAGACGTCGCTGGCGCGCCCCGGCATCGCGCCCTACACGGCGACGAAGGGCGCCGTCGGCAATCTGACGAAAGGCATGGCGACGGACTGGGCCAAATATGGACTGCAAGTCAACGCCATCGCGCCCGGTTATTTCGACACGCCCCTGAACGCGGCGCTGGTCGCCGATCCGGAATTCAGCGCCTGGCTGGAAAAACGCACGCCCGCCGGCCGCTGGGGAAAGGTCGAGGAACTCGTCGGCGCGGCGGTCTTCCTGTCGTCCGCGGGGTCGAGTTTCGTCAACGGGCACACCCTCTATGTGGACGGCGGCATCACCGCTTCCCTGTAAAAGAGGGGCCGCAAGGCGGCACCGGCCGCAAATTACGGATATGTGCCCCGTTCCTGGTTGTGCGGAGCCCTGCCTGTGCCGATATGCTAGGCTGTATCCTCTCGGCAATTGCCGGGGGTGAAACCAGATAACGAGGCAACGCATGAGTGACGCGGTGGCGATGGCCTGCCCGGCGCCCGGCGCCCGAGCCTGAGGCCGCTGCGGAGAGCCCATGGAGGATAACCCGGCCGAATTCGTCCTGGTTTACGCGTCGCGGTCGCGGCGGCGTTGCGACGAGCATGCGCTGGTGCTGCGGGCCATGGGCATTGCCAACCAGGTTCTGCCCGCCGACGGCGCCTTCGCCCTGCTGGTCGGGGCGGCGGACGCCGGGTACGCCCGCGAGCAGCTGCGGCTCTACTGGCAGGAACGCCGCGCCCGCCAGCCCCGCCCCGACGCCCGCCTGCGGGTGAATGACGGGCTGGTTTGCGCCAGCCTCTATGGCCTGACCATATTGCTGTTCGACATGCTGGTGCGGAGCGAGGCCTTCGGACTGGACTGGTGGCGGGCGGGCATGAGCCAGGCCGGGCTGGTGCGGGCCGGCGAATGGTGGCGCGTGCTGACCGCCCTTACCCTGCACGGCGACGCGGTCCATCTTACCGGCAACCTGGTGTTCGGGCTGATGTTCTGTTTTCTGGCGGGCGGGACGCTGGGATGGGGGCTCGGCTGGGCCGGCATTCTTTTGGCGGGCGCGCTGGGCAACCTTCTCAACGCCCTGCTGCAGGCCCCTGGCCATATGTCGATCGGGGCCTCCACGGCGGTCTTCGCGGCGGTCGGCATCCTCGCGGCCCATGCATGGAAACGGCGGGGGCCACGAATCAACCGCTGGGCGCCGCTGGGCGGGGGCGTGGCGCTGCTCGCCTTCATCGGGATGGGCGGCGAACGGACCGACGTTCTGGCCCACCTCACGGGCCTGGCGGCCGGCGGCCTGTTTGGCCTGGGATTCGCCGCGCTGGAGGCCCACGCACCGCTTGCGGCCTGGCATAAACATGCCCTCGGCCTCGCGGCCACCCTGCTGCTGGTGCTGGCCTGGACGTTGGCGCTGCTGGCCCACGGCTAGGGGAGCTGCCGATTTACGGCTCCTGCCGCAGCACGCCCAGCCAGGCCTCCACTCGGGCCCGGTTCACGCCCAGATCGCTTCTGCCATAAATTGATCGGCTGTAGACGGCGATCGTGGATTGCGCCGGCGGAACGGGGACGAAACGCACAGTGATGATGTCGGGGAAGCGGAAACGGGCCGTGCGCACGACATAGTCAATCTGCATCCCGCCGTCATATTCCGCCAGCAGCGCCATGCGGGGCTGGGCCGCCGCGACCGCCTGCCAGCGTTCACGCAACCGGGCAGGTGGTATGTCGAACACCGGGCTGAAACCGTGCGGATCTGCGGCACAAAGGTCGGGAGGACAAAGCAGATACTGGTTCGGCTTGGCGGTGAGTTGCAATGCCGTGAAATCGATGGGCGCTACCTCGCCCACGGGAAACAGGGCCGTCAGCGGCCGCGCGCCGAGCGGCGTGAATAGCAGCACCGCGCCCGCCACGGCGACGAACAGGACAAGGATCGACAGGTATCCCATCAACTTCCTCAATTTCGGCCTCCCACCGCCGGCCATTGCCGGAACGGTCCATGGATTAGCACACGCTTGGAGCAATAGCGCGTATTCGCAATCCTGCCATGGGAAAAAATGAACATCCTTGCGGGATCTCCCCGGGGCCAAGCGGGAAGAGACCGACCAGCATCACCGGCGCGAATATAAAATCCGCAGCCATTCTTCCGGTGCCATCCATCGACATGCTCAAGATGAGGCCGTCGTACCGCTTCGAGCGTCGGCTATTTTTCGTGTGCCAAATATTCGGCCGAGGCCACGGTTGCGTCGTGCAACAGTTCGTCAGCGATCATTCGGGTCATTTTGGCTACCGCGTCCAACGGATAGTCAGGCGAACTCTGGTCACCGTATTTTCCGGCAGCCACCAGTTGGGCGGCGGCCTGAATACAGGAAGAGATCAGGATTGCGCGACGATTGTCGGTTGTCATGTCACTATCCTTCCTTGTCAGAGGGAGCATTAACCATAAACCTTAACACAACGCCGATTAAGGGCCTATGGCCAAACAAGGCCGGTCGCGAGCGCAACCTTAGAAAAGGGCAGATATCCTACGAAAACAAACCCAATGGGCGTATGTCAAATCGAATGTATATGTTTTTTTAATCATTAAGTTTAGCTTTGGTGGAATTTTTACGCATGAGAGCCGTTTAAGTGGAAGTTGAATTCTGGGGAGAATATTCACATGAAGTTATTTGCTTTATTTATCGAGTCGTTCCGGGTGGCCAGTCAGTTGGGAAACGCGCGCGGCGCGGCCGACATAGACCTGGCCCGGAACAAAATCAACGCCTGTTGCGACAAGACACCCGCGCGCAGGGGTATGGTGGCCGCCAGCAGCACGACGATCTTTGACGGCCCCTTCGCAAAACAGGCCTGAGTCGACAGACATCCCGGCGATTGGACGACAATTAGCGGATGGAAGCCTTTAACCCTTCGCCACCTTGTAGCCCATCACCGGGAAATGGATGGCCACGCGACCGACGCGCTCGTCTTCGCGGGCTATCGCAATCTCGTGACGGCGCAAGCTGAGAACCGTTCCCTGAACCGTGAAACCGCCGTAATCGGGGGTTATCGTTACCGCATCGCCAGGTTTCAGGCCGCGCGGGTCGGCAGGGTCGGAAACTTCCGGCGTTATGGGCTGATGCGCGGCAGCGATGTCCAGGGCTTCGGCTGCCGTCATCTCGGTTACGTCGCCATGACCGATGCCCGCCATCCGTTCCTCCCAGGCGCAGAGGTTGGGGAACTGCGACAGGAAACCCGGCCCACCGTCCCAGCGCCCACGGATGAACCAGGCCAGATAATATACCAGCGCATCGGGCAGTCCCGGCGCGGCGCCCAGCATGAATTTCCGGCCGGTGGCCAGCCGTTCCTCGACCCAGCCGAACTGAACACGCAAATTCGCGATGCTGCCGGCAAGGTCGGCCTCCAGCTTTTCCATGTTCCAGTCGGACCCAAAATATATCCGCCCGCGGTCGCGCAGGAATTCCGGCGGCATTTTCTGGTGCTGGGCCCCGAACACCACCTCCAGCGCGGTCTGGAAAAACGGTCCGTCGGTCCAACGCGACACGCCCCAGACCATGCCGTCGGCGCCGCCGGGATAGAGCGTGGTTTCGGGAAAACGCTCTTGAAGCGCACGGGCGATGCAAAGGCTATCGCAGAAAATATCGGCGCCGATCTGCATGACCGGGGTCAACCGATAACCGCCGGTCAGCGGCATCAGGTCGGGCTTGGGCGGCAGACGGGGAATTTCCACCGACCGCCAGTCCAATCCCTTGATGCCCAGAATGACGCGGATCTTCTCGGAAACCGGCGACTGCGGATAATGATGCAGGATGATGTCTGGCATGGCGCTTATCCTTCCATGTCGAGATACAGGCATTATAGCACGACCGGGCAGTCCACGGCGCTAAAGCAGACAGCTTAACTAGATTTTCCGCATATCCTTCAACTGCGCCAGGGCCGCATCGCGCAGCAGGGTTATATCGCTGGCCGCGGTGACGAAATCATAGCCACGCGCGGCCATTTGGGCGACGTCCAGATTGGGCACCGCCAACCCGCCCAGCAGCTTGCCCGCCGCCTTGATTGCATCCTCTGCGCGTTCCCTCAGCGCGATAACGGCCGCGTCGTCGAACTGACCCAGCTTGCCGATGCTACCCGACAGGTCAATCGGGCCGATAAACAGCATATCTACGCCATCGACGGCGGCGATTTCAGGGATTGCATCCACCGCCTCTGCCGTCTCGATCTGACAGATAACCAGCAAATTGTCCCGCGCGTTATTAAAATAATCCCCTGCCGCCATGCCGTAATCGGAAGCACGCACCAGCCCGTAAGCCGCGCCGCGCACGCCGTCGGGCGGGTATCGGCAGGCCGCCACGGCAGCACGAGCCTCTTCGGCCGAATTGATGCTCGGAATCATCACGCCCTCGGGGCCGATATCCAGCACACGCTTCAAGGCCACGGGGTCGTTCCAGGGAACGCGGATAATCGGCGCCGATGGCGTCGCCGACATCGCCTGCATGATCTGGATCGCGCCAACCAGATCGCCCGAACCATGTTCATGGTCAATGATCATCGCGTCATAGCCGGCCAACGCCAGAACCTCGGCGGCAATCGGACTACATAGATGCAGCCAGCAGCCGTAACCACGCCCGCCCGCCAGAAGCCGTTGCTTGAAGCTATTTTCACGATACATAAGGCACCTCCCCGGACAAAAACATGTCCGGGTCTATCACGCCTTTCAGGCAGGCCGCAAGGTGGCGCCGCCGTGGCGGCCTCAATCGCGGAGCGGCCCTTTCGGATCCATAGGCAGCGCTAACGTAACTCTGGTTCCCCGACCGCGGGAACTGTCGAGAGACAACGTCCCGCCATGCATTTCGACAATGCGTTTTGCAATTGGAAGGCCCAGGCCGGCGCCGATATGCCTGCTACTGAACAGAGGTTCGAATATCTTGTCGCGGATATCTTTTGGAATGCCCGGCCCATTGTCGGCTATTCTGATTTCCAGGGATGTACCAGTAGCACGGGTACTTACGGCGATACTCCCCGGCTTCCTGCCATCCAGGATCGCCTGCGCGGCATTATCAATAATATGAACAATCGCGCGCCGCATCTGGTTTCGGTCGATTTTGAAACGCTGGTCGCCCAGGCCAGGCTTGAATGTCAGCGTGACGCCTTCGGGCTGGGGCCGGTCATGAAACAAGGCCCGAAGCCACTGATCAATGCCGGTTTCTTCCGGAGACAGGGGTTCATGACACGAATAGTCCAGCAACCTGTTTATGATATTGTCGCAGCGCCAGACACTGCGCCGGATTCGATCGAGCCCTCTTTTGGCTGCCGGGTCCGATCGCCCTATCCTGCTTTCGACCAAATGAAGCGAGGTCAGCATGGCGCCCAGCGGGCCACGAAGTTCATGGGCAAAGGTCGACGCCAATTTTCCAAAATTGGCGGCTTCGGAAGCATTGGCATAATCATAGGGGTTGTTGGACGAAGGCTTATCGGATTTTGTTTCCACGAAATCCGCAGTCGGTTTTGACGAGCCAGGCTTACCAGCACGCGTCTTTTTCAACAGCCTCTCCTCGTTGACATATCTCTTCCAAAAGCATCCATCATATTGGCGTCACCGCACGGAAAACCAACAAAATTAGATAGTAATAATACTATAAGCTGTGCCAAGGGCAAGGGCAGGCACGCAATTCGCAACTTTCATAACAATCCCTTATGCGAAAATTAGAAAAACAAATTTGTTTTTGAATACCCGGCGGTAATAGATAAGCCGTAAATCCTTCGGACAGCGGAGCGTCAGCCATGAAAAATCATCGGGAACTTAAAAATATCATTACGATTCATAATGGCGACAAGGCACCGCGGGTGTTTTCGGACGTCGAGATCGAAGGCCGATTGGCGCGATTGCGGGCCCATATGACCGAAGCCGATATCGAAGCCGTACTTTTCACCTCGTACCACAATATAAATTATTTCAATGACTTCGTGTATTGCTCCTTTGGCCGTCCGTATGGGCTGGTGGTCACGCGGGACAAGTCCATCGCCATCGTAGCCAACATCGACTTTGGCCAGCCCTGGCGGCGCGGTTACGGCGATACGGTCACCTATACCGACTGGCAACGCGACAATTATTTCCGTGCGGTGGCCCAGGAGATTGGCAAGGCCCGGCGCGTCGGCGTCGAATTCGACCATATGAACCTGGATGCACACCGAAAGCTCGGCGAGGCACTGGGCAGTGCTGAAATCGTCGATGTGGGACAGGCCACCATGGCCATGCGCATGTTCAAGTCGGACGAGGAACAGGTAGTCATCCGCCACGGCGCGAGGGTGGCCGATATTGGTGGCGCGGCCTGCGTCGAGGCGATAGCCGAGGGTGCGCCGGAACATGAAGTGGCGTTGCATTCCACCCGCGCCATGGTGCGCGAAATCGCGGCGACCTATCCACAATCGGACCTGATGGATACATGGACATGGTTCCAGTCGGGCCTTAACACCGACGGCGCGCACAACCCGGTGACCACGCGCAAGCTGGTCAAGGGCGATATCCTCAGCCTGAACTGCTTTCCGATGATCTCGGGCTACTACACCGCGCTGGAACGCACATTGTTCCTGGACCATGCCGACGACCGGTCGCTGGAGTTATGGGAGGTCAATGTGAAGGTCCATCGCCGCGGGCTGGAACTGATCCGCCCCGGCGCGGTCTGCAGCGATATCGCGGCCGAGTTGAACGAAATCTACGCCGAACATGGGCTGCTGCAGTACCGCACCTTTGGATATGGCCATTCCTTCGGCACGCTGTCTCACTATTACGGTCGCGAGGCGGGGCTGGAGTTGCGCGAGGATATCGACACGGTGCTGGCGCCGAACATGGTGGTATCGATGGAACCGATGATTACCCTGCCGCTGGGCGAGCCCGGCGCCGGCGGTTATCGCGAGCACGATATCCTGATCGTCGGCCAGGACAGCGCCGAAAACATCACCAAATTCCCCTTCGGGCCCGAGCGGAATATCGTGCGCAAGTAATCGGGGGTCGGCGCGCGCTAGGAAGACCCGGGAATATTCCGGAACAGCTCAAAACGGTAACGTGCCCATCGATAGGCATCCATCACCATAATCGCATAGACAAACAACCCACCCGCATAACGGCCCAGAAAGGAATGTTCCGGGGTCGTCGTCACAATAGTGAACAGACCCAGCAGCCCCATGAAAAACAACATGGTCAAGCCGCGTAGCGGCGTACCGTTGACCACCTGTCCC